>CANQIH010000138.1 GCA_947624035.1 uncultured Oscillospiraceae bacterium
TCAGGGCCACCTTGAAGAGGCTGGTGTTGCCCAGCTTCTTGTGCAGCAGGGGGTACACCACCATCATGCCCAGTATCTGGCAGGCCCCGCCCACGGTGGTGAACATGGTGTAGCTGCCCATCCAGCCGGCGCCGCCGAAGTCGTACTTGAAAAAGTAGATGACCAGGTTGCTGGTGAGGTACAGCGCCCCGTTGATCATGAGGATGGCCAGCACGGTGATCATGGCCTGGTCGTTTCTGAACAGGGCCTTGAACATCTCCTTCACCGTGGAGGTCTCCATCCGGCCCACGTCGTGCTCCTTCACCTTGGCGCAGCAGATGATCTCCGCCACGATGAATATCCCGGCCACGATGAGGGCGATGCGGCCGAAGCCGGTGCGCTCGTCGCCGCCGCCCAGGGCGGCCACCGCCAGCAGGGTACCCACCTGGATCACCGCCGAGCCGATGCCGGCGCAGGTGCGGCCCACCACGGACAGGTTCTCCCTATCCTGGGGGGTGTCAGTGACGGCGGGGATCATGGACCAATAGGGGATGTCCATCATGGTATAGGTCACGCCCCAGACTATGTACACCACGCCGAAGTAGACCATGAGGCCCGTGCCGTGCGGGTCCGGCGCGGCGAACAGGGCGTACAGCACGAAGGCGTTGAGCACCGTGCCGCTGATGAGCCAGGGCCGGAACCGGCCCCAGCGGGTGCGGGTCTTGGCCACCAGAATGCCCATGAACGGGTCGTTCAGCGCGTCGAACACCCGGGCGATCATCAAAATGAGGCCCACGAAGGTGGCGGACAGGCCCAGGATATCCTGGTAAAAGTACATCACGTACGAGGCGGACAGGGCGTACACCATGTCCTTTCCCACGGCGCCGGCGCCAAAGGCGGCGGTCTGGGAGCGGGTCAGCTTCATGTCTTGTTCTCCTTCACTTCTTTGTTGGGGATGCGCGTATGAAGAGCCCGGCCCGTGGGCCGGGCGGTCCTCACTGTTGGATGGTCTCCACCCGGTCCAGGCCGCCGCGGGCGTCCACCACGGCCCTGCCGCCCACCACGCAGACCCGCTTCTCGGCGCACACCGCGTCCAGCACGTCCGCGAAGGCGGCCAGCTCCTCCGGCGTGGCGGCCAATATCTCCCGGCGCAGCCGGGCCAGGTCCTCCCCGCTCTGGCCGTTCAGATAGAGGCTCACGGCCCGGACGCCCTCCGCCCAGGGGGACAGCACCGGCTCCGTGACGGCGATGGTGCCGATGATGAACTTCTCGATGTCCCCCCCAGCGCACACGTCCCGCAATGCCTGGGCCGCCGCGGCAAAGGTGTCCAGGGAGGCGGCGGGGCTGGGGTCCCGGTAGCTGGTGAAGCCCACGTCCCCGGAGGTGCGGACGGACAGGTTCACGCCGTAGGCCCCGCCCTTGACCCGGACCTCGTTCCAGAGGTAGTCGAAGGTCAGAAGCTGCCCGGCCACCAGGGCCTTGCCGCTGTAGGCGGCCCCCAAGCCGTACAGGTTAGCGCCCCTGGCGGCAAAGCCCACCTCCGCCGGGATGACAAAGCCCTCCCGGGCGGCGGGCAGGGGCTCGTACACCGCGTTTTCGCCCATGGGCGCGGTGCCCAGCACAGCCAGGGCGTCCCGGACGAAGCCGTCGTCCCTGGGGCCGGTGAGGCTCACGGTGACCCGGGCCCGGGAGAATATTTGGGCGCACAGGACCTTCAGCTCCCCGCACAACGCCTCCCCCGCCTCGTCGAAGGTCTTTTCCGCGGCCTGGTACCACCGGAGCATGCCGATGCCGGAGACGGCGTCCGTCAGGGCGCCCCGGGCGGAGCACTGGGCGAACACACGCATGGCGGCAAAGGAGTTGCCCGCCATGGTGACGGACTGCTCCAGGCCGATGCGCTTCTGGCGCAGGACGTTGTAGATATAGGGCCTATCGTCGAACCTTGACCGGTCCAGTATCTCGTCCAGCAGGGACACGGCCTGGGCCTTGTGGCCCTCCAGCGTGGATACGCTCACCGTGAGATAGGGCGCGGCCTCCGCCGTCCGGCCCACAGGGCCGTAGGCCCCCTGGGTGGCGGCGAAGCGGCCCAGGCTGCCTTCGATCTCGCTGTGCAGCTCCAGCACCGTGTGGTCCTCCGTGGCCACCTGGCCCAGCAGGTCGCACAGGAACGACACCTTCTGCAGCGTCTCCGCCGGCATGTCCGCCAGGGAGAAAAAGAGGTCCAGGTAGGTGATGCCGCCGGTCTCCACGCCCTGGTGCAGCAGCGTCACGCCGTCCACCACATCGATCTGCTGCCGCACGGGCATACCCTTCTCCGGGATGTCCGCGAGACGCAGCACCGGCAGGCAGGATAGCTTCTCCGCCGTGTCCGCCTGGCTCTGCCGGGCCCGCAGGGCGGCAAACTCGTCCATGACCTTTTGGATCTGCGCCTGGTCCCAGCCCGCCTTGACCTGGGCGAGGCGGGCGGCCTCCGCGGCCCGCTTCTCCTCTCCCAGGGTCTTGGAGGGCAGCATGACCAGCCGGGCCCGGTGGGGATTCTCCAGCAGGACCTCACGCAGGAAGGTCTCGAACCAGCCGGCGTCGATCTTCGCCCGCAGGGAGGCGAACATCTCGTCGTAGCTCAGCCCCTGGGCCGGGTCACCGCCGTACAGCCACCCCTCCATGGACACGATGGCGTAGGCCAGACCACGGGGCATGGTGCCGAAGTCCTTCTCCCGCGTGGTGAACTCCAGCCGGTTCAGGATGCTGTGCAGCCGCTTGTGATCCAGGCCCTGAGCCTGCTCGGTCAGAACCTTTTCCACAAGGGTCCATATCTGGTCCTTTTTGGCCGGGTCCACGTTCCGTATCTGGAGCATGGCGTAGGGCTGCTGGACGCTGTCCATCCTATCCAGGCTCACGTCCTCGGCCAGGCCCGCCTCCAGCAACGCCCGGGTCAAGGGCGACTCGTTGGACCCGCAGAGAAGGCGGCTCAGCACCGAGAAGGCCAGGCCCCGCTCCACGTCGTCAAAGGGACCTATCACCCAGCCCCCGGCCAGGATGGCCTTGTTCGCCTCGTCCTCCTCGGGCCCGATCTCATAGGCGCAGGTGCGCTCCGCCGGGGCCACGGGCGCCTGCATAGGGATGTCCGCCTTAGGGTCGATGCGGTCATAGTCCGCGAGAAAGCTGTCTATCTTCGCCAGGGCCCCGTCCAGGTCCACCTGCCCATCCAGGAAGATATAGGCGTTGGAGGGGTGATAGAACCGGGCGTGGCTGGCCAGGTAGTTCTCGTAGGTCAGCTCCGGGATGTGGTCTGGGTGGCCGCCGGACTCATAGCCGTAGCAGTTGTCCGGGAACAGCAGGGCGTTCAGCTCCCCCATCATCACCGTGTCCGGGGAGGCGTAGGCACCCTTCATCTCGTTGTACACCACGCCGTTGCACCGAAGCTCGCCGTCCGGCGCGTCCAGCTCGTAGTGCCAGCCCTCCTGCCGGAAGGCGTGGGGGTCCTCCACGCTCAGGGGGTGGAGCACCGCGTCCAGGTACACATCCATCAGGTTCAGAAAGTCCTGGCCGTTCCGGCTGGATATGGGGTACATGGTCTTGTCCGGGAAGGTCATGGCGTTCAGAAACGTGGCCATGGAGCTCTTCAAAAGCTCCACGAAGGGCTCCTTCACCGGGTATTTCCGGGAGCCGTTCAGCACGGAGTGCTCCAGGATGTGGAACACGCCGGTGCTGTCCTGGGGGATGGTCTTGAAGGCGATGGAAAAGGTCTTGTTGTCGTCGGCACGGTCCAGCCAGATGAGGTCCGCGCCGCTTTTTGTATGCTCCATCCGCCACAGCGTGGCCCCGATCTCGAGCAGAGGCTGGCTGTAACGCACCTGAAATCCGTGGATGACGTCACCCTTTTGCATATATCTATCCGTCCTTTCCGCCGGTGTGACCGTAAAAATGTCTTTGCAGTGTGAACATTCCATATCATACCACACAGCCGCCGGATTAACAATCACCCGGCCGATTTTTTCACACAGCAAAGCGGGACAGGCCCCTGCCTGCCCCGCCCGTAGTATTTTTAATGCCGGTCATATATCTGTCCCCGGGGACCCGCGTCAACGACGCAGACCACCAGGCGCCCGTTATCCACACGGTAGATCACCCGGAAATCGCCCACTGTGGATGGAATAGCTCACAGGTCTATCCCCTCCCGGGCCGCCAGCTCCTCGATCGTGACGGTGTCGTGCTTTTCAGGGTCCGGGTCGTTCAGATAGTTTTCGTACAGCTTTTCACAGAAGAGGTCATCCTCCAGCTCGTCGTCGAACTGCACGCCCTTCAAAAACAGGAGGATATGGCCGATCTTATACTCCGGCAGCTGGTCGATGATCTGCTTCGCCTGCTCGCGTTCGCTCATGGGCAGTCCCTCCCTTCTCCGTTTCACGCCGCGCCCGCTCACTGATATTTAATATTATTATACCACACGGACCGGCCCCGTACAACCTCACATATCGAACAGCGTCATCTGGCTGGTCTCGGGCATGTCGCCGAAGGCGCCCATCTTGCGCAGCACCTCGATATGCGTGGTGCTGACCTTAGGGCACACCGCCGCCAGCTCCTCCACAGAGACGAAGGTGCGCCCTCCCTCCCGGGCCGCGGCCAGGTCCATGGCCGCCGTCTCGCCCAGGCCGGATAAGGCCACGAAGGGCACCCGCAGCAGCCGGTCCCCCTCCGGCGTGAACTGGAAGGCATCGGACTTATACAGGTCGATGGGCGCGAAGTCGAAGCCCCGCATATAGAACTCGTATACCAGTTCCATGGTGGTCACCAGGTCCTGCTCCTTGTCGGTGGCGTTGGGGTTTGCGTTGATCTCCCTGATCCTGGCCCGGACCTTGTTGGCCCCGCCCATCATCATCTCCGCGTCGAAGTTGCCCTTTTGGCTCACCCGGTAGAAGAGCGCCGAATAAAAGGCCTGGGGATAGTGGACCTTGTACCACGCGATGCGAAAGGCCATGAGCACATAGGCCACCGCGTGGGCCTTGGGGAACAGGTACTCGATCTTGTGGCAGGAGTCGATGTACCACTGGGGCACGCCGTGGCTCTTCATGATCTCCACCTGCTCGTCCGTGAGCTGCTTGTTCTTCTTGCGGACGTTCTCCATGGCCTTGAAGGCGGTGTTGGCGTCGATGCCCTGCTGCATGAGGTAGATCATGATGTCGTCCCGGCAGCCGATAGTGTCCGACACGGAGATGCCTGACTTGATGAGGTCCTGGGCGTTGCCCAGCCACACGCCGGTGCCGTGGGAGTAGCCGGACAGCCGCACCAGCATGTCGAACTTATTTGGCTTTGTGTCCACCAGCATCTGGCGGGTGAAGCCGGTGCCGAACTCCGGGATGCCCAGGGAGCCGGTCTGGCCGATGATGGGGTCGTCCTCCGGCACGCCCAACGCCTTGGGCGAGGAGAAGAGGCTCATGGTCTCCGGGTCGTCCAGCCGGATGGTCTTGGCGTCGGTATCTGTGAGCCGTTCCAGCATGTTGATCATGGTGGGGTTATCATGGCCCAGCTCGTCCAGCTTCAGAAGGTAGTCCTCCATGAAGTGGTACTCCAGGTGGGTGGTGATGATGTCCGTGCCCGCGTCGTCCGCCGGGTGCTGGACCGGGCAGAAATCCGTCACGTCCATATCCTGGGGGATGATGACGAGGCCCCCGGGGTGCTGGCCGGTGGTGCGCTTAACGCCCGTCAGTCCCTGAGAAAGGCGGTTGATCTCCGCCTGGTTGAAGGTCAGGCCCCGCTTCTCGGCGTACTTCATCACAAAGCCGTAGGCGGTCTTGTCCGCGATGGTGCCCACGGTGCCGGCCTTGAACACGTGGTCGTCGCCGAAGAGGGTCTTGGTGTAGGCGTGGGCCTTGGCCTGGTACTCGCCGGAGAAATTGAGGTCGATATCGGGCACCTTGTCGCCCTTGATGCCCAAAAATGTGGCGAAGGGGATGTCGAAGCCCTCTTTTTTCATCTCGGCGCCGCAGTTTGGGCACAGCTTGTCCGGCATGTCCGCGCCGCAGCCGTAGCCCTTGCCGGACTCAAAATCCGTGTGGTAGCACTTGGGGCAGAGATAGTGGGCCGGGAGGCTGTTGACC
>CANQIH010000139.1 GCA_947624035.1 uncultured Oscillospiraceae bacterium
TAGCCGGAGAACATCAGCGACGAGAATTGGGCGCACAGGCCCAGCGCCCCCACGGACAGCTCACCCAGGGGCGCCACCATCATGGTATCCACCATGCTGGCGGTGGTGGTCAGAAGGTTTTGGACGGCCACCGGTATGGCGATGGCCGCCAGCTTTGGCAGGAAGGTCCTCCAGGGAAAGGACCCGCGCCCCGCAGTTTCAAGGTTTTCTCTCATATGGTCAAAGTGCAGTTTATCGGTCTCCCGCCGCCAGCGCGGCCATCATGTCCACCGCTATGGGCAGGATGCGGTCGTTGAAATCGTATCCGGTGGTGTGCAGGGGCGGCCAGTCCTCGCCGCTGCCAAGGTAGAACAAGGCGCCGGGACACGCCTTGGTGTACCAGCCAAAGTCCTCCGACGCCCGCCAGAGCTCATCCATCGCCACGGCGGGAAGGCCCAGCGCCCCGGCACACCGGAGCACCCGGTCCAGACAGCCGTCGTCATTCCTCGTCTCCGGGAACCGGTCTGATATCTCGTGGTCCACGGCGGCGCCGCAGGCGCGTGCCAGCTCCCCGGCCCGGGCCAGGAGCGCCGTCTCCAGCGCCATCATCTCGTCCTCACGCTCCGCCCGGAGGGTGAAGCGTATCTCCCCCTCCCCGGCGGACACGCCGAAGTCGCCTGTCCCGGCCCGGAGGCCCACCACGGTGCACAGCACCATGCCCCGGTGGTCCCGCGCCAGCAGCTCCCGGGCGTACAGCGCCAGCTCCGCCAGCGCGAAGGACGGGTTGACCCCCTCCTCCGGGGCGCTGGCGTGAGACGTCCGGCCGGTGAATCGGACGGTCAGGCCCTCGGAGGCCGGCTGGGTCAGGCCCCGCCGGTATACCACCGCGCCCTCCGGCCATCCGCCCAGGTTGTGGAAGGCGTATATCTCCCGGATGTCCTTCTCGGCTATGAGCCCCGCGCATATCTGGCCCCCCGCGCCTATCTCCTCCCCCGGCTGGAAGATGAGATAGACGTCCCGCCCGGTCTCCATGCCGTCCAGTTCCAGCGCCAGGCCGCACAGGGCGGCACAGTGGCCGTCGTGCCCGCACTTGTGGGACACGCCCGCGCAGGCGGACCCGTAGGCAAGGCCGACGGTCTCCGGGATGGGCAGGGCGTCCATGTCCGCCCGAAAGGCGATACCGCCGCCATGCCCCGCCGTGCCCCGCTTCACCGCGTACAGCCATGCGCCCCGGCCCACGACCTCCAAAGACGTGTTCCGCTCCAGAAAGGCACGAATGGCCGCCTTTGTGCCCGTCTCGGCCATGGACAGCTCCGGGTGGGCGTGGAGCTTATGGCGCAGCCCGATGATCTTTTCCAGGTGTTCCTTTTTCACGGTCCGTCACCTCACGCTAAGACTATACCCAACCGGCCCCCGCAAGTCAATAGGGGCGGCCGGCCTCACAGGGAGAACCGCTCGCACAGGCAGTCCGCGGAGCTGCCCCCGGCGAAGATGTCAAAATCCCCGGGCTCTATCACGAAGTTCATGTCCGCGTCATAGTAGCCCAGCTTTTCATAAGGTATCTCGAATGTGAGACGCCGCGCCTCCCCGGGCTCCAGGTGCACCCGCTCGTAGGCCGCCAGCTTCTTCACCGGCCGGACCCGCTTGGCCGCCAGGTCCCGGAAATAGCACTGGACGATCTCGTCCCCCGGCCGGTCCCCCACGTTCTTCACCGCCACGGAGGCGATGAGGGCGCTCTGGCCCCGGAGCATGTGCAGGCCCTCGTACTCGAAGCGGGTATAGCTCAGGCCGTGGCCGAAGGGATACACCGGTTCGATGGGCGCGTCCAGGTATTTGGACGTGAACTTCCCGCGGCCCCCGGGGCGTCCGGTGTTACAGTGGGCGTAGTACATGGGGCACTGGCCCGCGGCAGCCGGGAAGGTGGTGGTGAGCTTGCCGGAGGGGTTCTCGTCCCCAAAGAGCACGTCCGCCACGGCGTTTCCCGCCTCCACGCCGGGGTGCCAGGCCATGAGGATGGCGGGCACGTGCTCCGCCGCCCATGGGATGGCCAGGGGACGGCCGGAGAACAGCACCAGTGTCACGGGCTTTCCCAGGCCCATGAGCTTTTTCAGCATGTCCTCCTGCCCACCCGGCAGGCCGATGTCCGCCCGGCTGGCGGCCTCGCCGCTGAGCTCCTTCCGCTCCCCCATAGCCGCTATGATGGCGTCACAGTCCGCGCCCTGCTCCCAATTTTCGTCCGTGAGGCGCACGACCGTCTCGCCCCGGGCCTCCAGCGCGTCCAGCAGACTCACGCATGCCTCCCCGTCCGCACCCACGGCCCAGGAGCCCAGCATGTCGGAGCGGCTGGCCGCCAGGGGCCCGTACACGCCAAGGCGCAGGCCCTTTTTCAGGGGCAGTGTGTCCCCCTCATTTTTCAGCAGCACCATTGACTTGACGGCCGCCTCCCGGGCCAGGGCCCGGTATGCGGGGTCCATCACCTCCCTGGCCTCCCGCTCCGTGTCCGAGCGGTAGGGATGGTCAAAAAGCCCCAGCTCGAACTTCAGCCGCAGCACGTCCCCGGCGGCCCGGTCCAGGGCCTCCATGGGCACCGCCCCGCACGCCGCCAGCTTCACCAGCTCCTGGGAGAACACACCGGAGGCCATGTCCACGTCCATCCCGGCCATGATGGCGTCCCGGGCAGCGCGGGTACGGTCGGCGCTGTAGCCGTGGTCCACGCACTCGGCCACGGCGTTGCTGTCGCTGACTGTGACGCCCGTGAAGCCCCAGGCGTCCCGCAAAAGGTCCGTGAGCAGCTTTTTGTTCACGGAGCAGGGCACGCCGCTGATGTCGTTGAAGGCGGGCATCACCGCCCGGGCCCCTGCCTCCACGCAGGCCTTGAAGGGGGGCATATACTCCTCGCAGAACCGCTGGGGGGACATGTCCACCCGGTTGTAGTCCCGGCCGCCCTCGGCGGCGCCGTAGGCGGCGAAGTGCTTGACGCAGGCCGCCAGGGTGTCGGGCGCGCCCAGGCCGGTCCCCTGGAAGCCCCGGACCTTGGCCGCGCCGTAGGCGGCGGTGAGGTCCGGGTCCTCCCCGGCCCCCTCGCTGATGCGGCCCCACCGGGCGTCCCGGGCCACGTCCACCATGGGCGCGAAGGTCATGTGTATCCCGGCGGCGCTGGCCTCCTTTGCCGCCATCCGGGCGGTCCGCTCCCACAGGTCCGGGTCCCAGGCGCAAGACTCCCCCAGGGGGATGGGCGTCACGGTGCGAAAGCCGTGGATAACGTCATAGCCGAAAAACAGCGGGATGCCCAGGCGGGTCTCCTCCACGGCGATCTTCTGCAGCCTATTGGCCGTGGCGGCGTCGCTGACGCCGTTGTAGGAGCCGATGCGCCCGGCCCGCAGGTCGTCCTCGTGGAAGTCCCGCCCGGCGGCGCTCATGATGCGGCCAAATTCCTCCTCGCTGATGCGGCCGTCGAACATCATGTTCAAAAGCTCCTCAAAGCTCACGTCAAAGGTCCCCACCAGGGACGGGCCGCACTGGTGCAGCTGGCCCACCTTCTCCTCCACGGTCATCTGCGCCAGCAGCTCTCTTATCCTGTCCTCGTAACGCTCCATCTTCTCACCTCATATGTCCAAGACCATGATATCGCCGCCGTCCCCGTATGCCTTCCAGGGCGGCAGGCCGGGCCCGTTGGGGTCCCCGGTCCTCGTAAAATTCGTCCAGTAGTCCAGCATCCTGTCCGACAGCGCCCCGTCGGCCGCCGTGAAGGGCCGCCAGGCCCGTTTCCACGTGCCGAACATGTACCACAGCTCCGCCGAGTGGAAGGCTCCGGCATCATCCCCGGGGAGAGGCCTCGTGAACCAATACAGCCACGCCGGGCCGCCGTGGGCCCGCCTTGCAGCGCACCAGGCCTCGCTGCCGCCGTACACCGCGCCCCTGTCCCCCGCCGCCAGGGCGGCCGGGTCCGTGGTGATGTCGTTCAGGGTGGAGCCCACCATATAGGGGATATCGTGGACGCGCCCCGCCTCCATGGCGGCAGTATAGCCTTCCATGAGCACATAGCCGTCGATGACCGGCGCATAGGGCAGCTCCATGGTGGCATAGCCCCGGGCAATGATGGGCCCCGCCGCGGCCATGATCTCATCATAGCGGAGGGCCCGCATGGCGTCAAGGTCCCGTACACCGGCGTTTCGGGCAAATTCCAGGCCCTCCGCCTCCGCCCGGGCCAAGCCATGGTCATAGCTCAGGCCCACGCCGCTCTGGAGGATGGCCCCAGCGATCATGCCCCGGGTCAGGGGCGAGGAGACCAGGGTCTGGACGCTCATGCACCCCGCCGACTGGCCAAAGACGGTGACCCGCTCCGGGTCCCCGCCAAAGGCCGCGATGTTCTCCCGGACCCACCGCAATGCGGCCATCTGATCCAGGATGCCGTAATTGCCGCTGACAGCGGGACCGCCCGCCGCGGCGCTCTCGGCGGTCAGCCAGGGGTGAGCCAAAAAGCCCAGGGGCCCCAGGCGGTAGTTCACCGTCACCAATATGACGCCCCGGCGGCAGTACGCCTCGCCGTCGAACTCCTTCTCGTGGCCATAGCCGCCCATGAACGCGCCGCCGTGTATCCAGAAGGCCACCGGCAGCCGCTCTCCCGCGGACCTGGCCGGGGTCCAGACGTTGAGATAGAGGCAGTCCTCGGACATTTCCGTCTCGTAGACCGGCTCATCGTAAAACTCCCGCCCGTAAAATCCGTCGTGTCCCCCCTGGGGGCAGCGGGCGGGAAAGCGTGTGGCCTGCAGCTCGCCCTCCCAGGCCTCCGCCTCCCGGGGCGGCCGCCAGCGGAGCGGACCCACCGGCGGCTGGGCGTATGGCATGCCAAAAAACACCGCGTATCCGTCCCGCTCTACGCCGCGGATGAGGCCCTTTCCCGTCCTGACCAGGTCCATATCTGTCCCTCCATATGGAAAAGAGGCCGCCCTTCCCTATAAAAAGACGGCCTCCCTCCTGTTTCGTATCTGCCCGTTCAGATGCCCACGTTGCCGCTGGTGACGCCCTGGCCGCTGCCGTCGGTGGGCAGCCAGTCGATGGCCTTTTTGATGTACCGGTCCCAGAAATCCCACTCGTGGGCGCCGGGCCCCTCCACGTATGTCACGGAGACGCCCTGTTCCTTCAAAAAGGCCGCCATCTCCCGGTTCGCGGTCAGAAGGCCGTCGTCCACGCCGCAGGCCATGTATATCCTGGGCACGGGCTTGCCGGCCTTGCGCAGGCCTTTCACCAGGGCCTTGGGGTCCATGTCGCTGCCCACCAGCTTGGTGAGGTCGCCGAAGCAGGCCTCGCCGTAGCTGCGGCTCTCCAGGAAGGAGCCCCTGTCATCGGTCCGGGCCGCGATGGACTCCACGTGCAGCGCCCCGGACAGGCTCACGATGTACCCGAAGGTGTCGCTGTATTTGAGGCCGTTTCGCATGGCGCCGTAGCCGCCCATGGAGAGGCCGCCGATGAAGGTGTCCTCCCGCTCGTGGGACAGGGGGAACATCCGCCGGGTCAGCTCCACCAGCTCCTTACCCACGAACTGGCCGTAGTTGTTCATGCTGCCGGGCCGGTCCACGTAAAAGGCGTTGTCGCCGGAGGGCATCACCACCGCCAGGTCCTTCTCCTCGGCCCACCGCTGGATGCGGGTGCCGTTGACCCAGTCGATATAGCTGCCGAACACCCCGTGGAGGAGATACAGCGTCTTGAAGCGCTTGCCCTCCGGCCGGGGCGGCATCCCCGGCACCGGCAGCTTGTCCGCCGGCAGGATCACATTCACCGGCACGGTGCGCATGAGCGAACCGCTCATCACGTTCATCTGAATAAAGGCCATGGTATATCCTCCTTGTCGGTCCCTGTTTTCCCCATCATACAACCTCCGGGGCGCCTGTGTAAATACCCAATCGCGCGCCTTTGATCTGGTATTATATAATTAAACAAAACTGGATATTTTCATATGACCAGTTCGTGGTATAGTGTTTTCATTCCATGCGAAAGACTAACTATTAAAAGTCAAGTCTAAATTTAGGGAATCTGGCGAAAGGATGTGGAACCGCAAGAGGGCATG
>CANQIH010000140.1 GCA_947624035.1 uncultured Oscillospiraceae bacterium
CATCCCGGTCATCGCGAACGGGGACGTGTTCTCCGGCAGCGACGCCGTGCGCATCCTGAAGCGCACCGGCGCGGACATGTGCATGGTGGGCCGGGGCAGCTTCGGGGACCCCTGGATATTCGCCCGCATCAACGCCGCCCTGGCGGGGCAGCCGGAACCGGCGCTGCCGCCGCTGGCGGAGCGGATGGACACGGCTCTGGAGCAGTTCGAGCTGGCCTGCCAGTGGAAGGACCCCCACAACGCCTGTCTGGAGGCCCGCAAGCAGCTGTGCTGGTATCTGCGGGGGGTGCCCTGGTCCGGGCCCGTCAAGCGGGAGATCGTAAAGGTGAACACCATCGACGACATACGCGCCATCGTCAAGCGTATCAAGCGGGAATTGAGGTGACGAGGGTATGACTGCCACCGAGGAGCGGGACGCCATCCGCCGGGTACTGGCCGGGGACGGCGACGCCTTTGAGCCTTTGGTGCATGAGCACGAAAAGCTCGTATATAACCTGGCCCTGCGGATGCTGGGCGACGAGCAGGACGCCCTGGACGCCTCCCAGGAGGCGTTCCTCCGGGCCTACCGGGCCCTGAGCGACTTCCAGGGCCGGAGCAAATTCTCCGTGTGGCTCTACAGCCTCACGGCCAACATCTGCCGGGACATGCTGCGGCGGCGGGGCCGGACGGCGGCCCGGGCCTCCCTCACCACCGAGGAGGGCGAGGAGCTGGACCTGCCGGACGACGGACCGGGGCCCCAGGAGCTGCTGGAGAAGAAGGAGCTGCGGCAGGCGGTCCGGGATGGGCTGGCCCAGCTGGACCCCGCCTTCCGGGAGGCGCTGGTGCTGCGGGAGCTGAACGGCCTGACCTACGAGGAGATCGGCCAGGTCATGGACCTGGAGCCCGGGACGGTGAAGAGCCGGATATTCCGGGCCCGGCGCAAGCTGGCGGATATCCTGACGGCCACCGGGAACTTTTCAGACACCGGGCCGTCTAAGTCATCGGGGAAAGGAGGTGCGGACAGATGAACGGCTGCGAATACTTTGAAAAGCTCATAGACCGGCTGCTGGAGGACGGCCTCTCCCCCGAGGAGGAGGCGGCCCTGGACGAACATGTCCGCGCCTGCCCGGACTGCGCCGCCCGGCTGGACGCCTATAGGACCATCCGGGACATCATTGCGTCGGACCTGGCCGAGCCCCCGGCGGAGCTGGCAGCGGGCGTCATGGACCGCATCCATGCAGAGTCCGCGCAGAACGTGGTCCCCATCACAAGAGCGAAAAAGCGCCCCATGTGGGCCCGGTGGGCCGTGGCGGCCTGCCTCGCCGTGGTCATCGGCAGCGGCGCCTGGATGGCCGTCAAGAGCGGCGATCTCCGCTACGATAGGGCGGCGGCACCTGTGCCCGCGTCCGTGGACGCCGCCGCGGATATAGCCGCGGGCGGCGCTGTGGACGAAGCCCCAGCGCCCCAGCAGGAGAGCGATACCGCCCCCGCCGGAGGCCAGTCTGATATCGCGGACGCCGCCGCGCCGGAGGAAGAGGCCGCCGTGCAGGAGCCCGCGGCCGCCCAGGAGGCCCCGCCCCAGCCCCGGGAGGCTTTGGAGGAGACCGGTGACGTATACGCCGGGACCGGCGAGACCATGACCGCCGCCCTGGCGGACGCCCCGGCGGAGGACGCATCCATGCCCACGCCCGAGGCCCCGCCCATGCCCATGCCGGAGCAGCCCCCCGAGCCCATGCCGGAGACGGCCATGTCCGCGGAGACGGCGGAGGACGCCCGGATGGAAGCGGCGGACGGGATATCCACCGCCAGAATGTCCCCTGCGTCCGCGTCAGACATTGCTGTAGCCCTGGCGGTATACGGCCCCGAGGGGGAATACCTGGGCTGCATCTCTGACACAGCCGCCCTGGAGGCCCTGCTGGCGGAGGACGACCCGGTGCCCGGCAATCTGGCCGGCATCCAGTGGGACGTGATCTGCACCGTGACATACGGCGGGACGGAATACACCTTCGCCGCCAATGAGGACGACGCCCACCTGGTCTGGTGGACCGCCGCCGAACCGGCCCTGACCCTCTCCCCCGGCACACCGGACGGCCTCCGGGGACTGATACAGTGAGCCGCCGGCCGGCCGCAGTTCCCCTTCGTCCACACATACGAAAAGGCCTCGCCTTTTGAATGCGCTGCGTTGTTTTAAACGGGCTGCCTCCGCCTCCTTCTCTGCCAGTTCACGCTCAAGAAGCTCGATTTGGTACTGGAGCTGTTCATGTAGGTGAGTTCCCTGCGGCGCTCATCCTAGCACAAAAAGATGGTAGGCACTTTTCGTGTCTACCATCTTTTTACCGCTTTAACGGATGTCTTTGGGTCCTTTCTCGCTTTTCCTTCACGCCATGAAGGCAGCGGTCAGTTGGTCACCGTCGCGGTGACATACTGGGTGCCGGGCACAGGGGGCTTGCCGGTCTTGGCCAGCACCAGCTGGCTGACCGTGACCATCTGGTAACCCTCCTCCGCCAGATACGGCACGATCCGGTCCACAGCGTCCGCCGTGGAGGTGTAAACGTTGTGCATCAGGATGATGTCCCCGTCGGAAACGCGGCCGATGACGGCGTCGCAGACCTTATCGGCGTCCCGGGACTTCCAGTCCTCCGTGTCGATGCTCCAGTAGAAGATCGGCATGTTCTCCGAGGCGCAGACCTGCCGGATGAGGTCGGTGGTCATGCCGCCCGGGGAGCGGAAAGCGCTGGGCGGCCTGCCCACAGCCTGTTCGATCAGGTCGTCGGCCACCACGATGTCATCCGCGGTGACGTCGGTGCCGTAGTGGGAGTGATCATAGGTGTGGCAGGCGATCTCGTGTCCCTTCTCCGCTATGTGGGCCGTGAGCTCAGGAAGCTCCGAAACGGTCACACCTATCTGGAAAAATGTGGCGTGGGCGCCGTATTCCTCCAGCTTGGTCAGGATGCGCTCGGTGATGTCCGCATAATCCGGCCCGTCATCAAATGTGAGCGCGACCATGGGCTTGTCGATGTCGATGCCGGTCATATCCACTGTGTTCATGGCGGTGATCGGCTCCGTAGAGCTCCAGTCGGAGTAGACCCGGGTCTCCCCATCCTGCAAATAGCTGCGGACCTGGAACGTATACTGAGCCCCCTCCTGCAGGCCGGAAATGCTGAAGCCCTCCCCGCCGCTGCCGGCGTCTACGGTCTGGGGCATGCCGGACGGGCCGGTATACTGCACCTCATAGCCGGCGGCGTTGTTGTCCTCCCAGCGCAGGAGCGCGCCGGTGCCGGAGTTCATGGCGGTCACTGCTTCCACGGCCTCCGGGGTGGTGTACGCGGAACACTCCGCCGCCCTGCTGGTGTGCCGGCCAAAAAAGTTCTTCACAGCGACGATGGTATAGGTGTACCGGGTGCCGGCCTCCAGACCGTCCGCCACGTACTGGGCGTCCTCGTCCGGGCCTATCTTCGCAAGGAGCGTCCCGCTGCCGTCATAGATATCGTAGCCGTCCGCGCTCCGGGACTTCTCCCAGGAGAGGACCTGCCGGTCCACGGCGGCGGAGGCGACCTGGAACCCCTTGACCCGGAAGACTACCACGTTGGCCGCCACATAGACCGCGGTGACCGCCAGGAGCAGGATGAGCAGCACCGCCAGATGCCGGACACGTCTCTTTCTGCTGACGGGGCGGCGCCGCTTTCTCCGCTGCTCCGGCGGCGGGGGAGCCGGTTTGCTCTCACTGGCCGCAGGCTGTCTCTTCACCTGCCGGCGCTCCGGGGGCGCATGGCGGCCAGCGGCCTGATGCTGGCCGGCGGACTGCGCGTTCCGGCGAGCGTCTCTGTTCCCGCTCCGGGACGGCACGTTCTCCTCTTCGTCACGGTGACGGGTCGCTTGCTCCAATTCTTTCCAAAAATCACCGTTTGAAAAGACGTCGTCCGAAAAGTCGCCGTCCGAAAAACCGATGTCAGGATAGCCTTCGATCTCGTCTTCTCTGTCCGCTCTCATGCTGCATCCCCTTTTCCTTAAACGACCCTGTCCTATGAAAATATACCCGTTACGCGCCCTTTTGTCAAATGCTAAGTGCCCGGTACCGGGGCCGCTTTTCTATCGCATTGTACATTATAGTATAGATTCTCGTTTGCGTATCCGCAGCGTGATCAACATGTTCTCTACAGATCATAAAAAGGGAGACTCGTTTCCGGGTCTCCCTTTAGTTATGTACATAACACGCTGCAGTGATGCTATGCCTCAAACTTCCTGGCTCAATTCTTTCGCGGCTTCAACCGATATCTCTTTGCCGTTCGATCTGACGACGATATCTCCGTCCTGGTCGGTACGATACACTTTTGATTTCAATGCCTCACTGTTTAGCATATCAAGTGTTTGCTGATTCGGGTGTCCGTAACCGTTATCCTTTCCAACTGAAATAACAGCATAATCCGGCATGCGGGCTGCCTCCTCATGCCGGTCGCCCGTAATGACATACACGCCGTCCCTGGCCCCGATCCGGCGCAGGGGCAGGCGCGTCACCTGGTCCGGCCCGGCCTTCGCCCGCAGCGCGTCCCGCCACACCTCACGATAGCTCCTCAAAATGATGCTCATACGTCGTTCTCCTTCCTATTTTACCGCAAAGCCGTGCCGCCTTCAATCCTCGTCGTCCCACAAAAGGTCGTAAAACATCATCTCCCCGATGCTGAAGGGGCGGTCCCGCTGGGCTTTTTTCATCTTTCTGTACGTCGCGCCGTCCACCATGACCGTGCGCTCTTCAAGGACCCTTCTCTTTCCGAACAGGCCGTATTTCTCCACCTGGACCAGTGCTCTGACCTTGTGCTTCATAAAAACACCTCCCGGTATCTTTATCATAACGGCAAAATCGTCCTATAAGCCGGACAGCAAAACAGGGCCGGATGTCTCTCCAGCCCTGTTTCGTTCCCCGGCAAAGGGAAGGCATCCTATGCTCTCTTATCCATGATGTTCAGCGTAGTTCTGAGCCAAGCAATCCTTCTCTCCACACAGGTCTTCAGCAAGTTGCTTTTTATGGCTGTCTCAAATCCGTGGCACGCACCCTTCACCTCATGGTATTCAGCCGGTATCCCCTGATTTTTCAGCTTTTGCCACAGCAGCACGCCCTCGTCACGGAGCGCGTCGAATTGCGCGACCTCTATGTACGCCGGCGGGAACTTGGCAAAGGACGCCGCCTCCAGGGGAGAGGCATACTCGATCCTTTCCGGCTGTCTGTCCCCAAGGTATGCGTCCCACATCATCTTGGTCAGCTTCGCGTCAAAAACCGGAGCGTCAACATACTGCTGCATGGAATCGGTCACCATCCGCCTGTCCGTGACCGGATAGATCAGAAGCTCCGCATCCGGCATGCGCAGGTCCCGGTCCCTTGCCATCAGGGTCACGGCCAGGGCCAGAGCGCCGCCGGCACTGTCCCCGGCGATGATGACAGGCGCGCTGCCGGCCTGCTCCAGCGCCCATTCGTATGTGCAATAGCAATCCTCCGCCGGGACGGGAAAGGGATGCTCCGGCGCCAGACGGTAGTCGGTATAGATGACCCTGCACGGCAGGCTGGAGGCATACAGCTTCGCCATATTGTGGTGGGCAAAAGACGCTTTCAGCACAAAGCCTCCGCCGTGATACAGCACCATGCAGGGCAGCTCACCCGTGTGATGGGCCGGTTCAATGACCAAAGTGTCAAGGCTCGCGCCGCCATACCCCGGCGTCTTATGCCGGGTAACGACAACGGCGTCGTCCGACCGGCATTTGGAAAAGCCGATGATCCTGTTCATCAGGGGCAGAAGCGCCGGGTCACCAGGCATTTTGATCTTCGCTATCCCCGCCAGCTCCGGGTCTATATCGTATTTGGACACAATATCCCTCCCCCCGACAAAGCGGAATTAGTAATATATAAAGCGAGGGTTTAAGGACCTTCGCTTTTCCGTTATGATGAAGGTGATTGGCTGACGGAAT
>CANQIH010000141.1 GCA_947624035.1 uncultured Oscillospiraceae bacterium
CCGGCCTCCACCGCCGGGCGGGTCAGCACGATGCGGTTGACCCGCTTCTCCCGGAAGGCCGCCACGGCGCAGGCCACAGCCAGGTACGTCTTGCCGGTGCCGGCGGGGCCGATGCCCAGGGTGACGGTGTTCTTCTTGATGGCCTCCACGTAATTGGTCTGGCCGATGGTCTTGGGCTTGACGGGCTTGCCCTTGGCGGTGACGCACACCACGCCCCGGGCCAGGTCGCCGATGCGCTCCTCCTGCCCGGCCTGGACCATCTTGATGATGTACCGGACGTTCTGCCCGTCGATGGCCTCGCCCCGGGCCGCCAGGGACAGCAGGCCCTCGATGGCCTTCTCCGCGTGCATGACGTTCTCCGCCTCGCCGCTGATCTTCAGCTGGTCGTCCCGGTTGGTGATGGACACCCCCAGCTCCGTCTCGATGATGCGCAGGTTCTGGTCGAAGGACCCGAAAACGCTGATGACGTTCTCCATCCTGTCGATCTGCATGGTCTTCTCTATCATTGGCTGTATTCCTCAGTCTTTGGTATTTTGCTCTGTATGGCAAGAAGGTCCTCCGCTGTCAGCGGCACGTCTCTTCCGATCTGCTCCCGGCACTCGGCGTGCAGCGTCACCGCCAGCGCCCCGTCCTTCTCCGAGCGGGTGTACCGGCTGCTCACCACCTGGCCGTCCGCCCCGATGGCCTTTTTCAGCCCGTCCATGAGCCGGTCCCGCAATGCCTGCTCCAGGTCCGGCACAGGTGCTCCCGCCGTCTCGTAGGCGGCGTATACGGTCCGCTCCACTGTCAGCGGCAGGGTGAACACCCCTTTGACCGCCAGCGGATAGCTATAAGTGATTTTATCACAACCGGCGGGGCAAATACTACTGCCTTTATAAAAATTTATCCTGGTTTTTCCCAGCACCAGGGCCCACTGGCTCTGTCTCTCCCCCGTGTACCGCTTTTCCGCCTGGGTGATGGGCGCTTTGGCGGTGAGCTCATACCAGGTCCTGGCCCACACGGGCCCTGTGGCCCGGACCGGCCCCTGGACCCCCGCACGGCCGGTGGAATACCCCGCGATGAGCACGTCCCCGGGCAGCACCGTGTCCCCCGGCTCCGCCACCTGGGTCCCCCGCTTGGGATGTACCTCGTCCACGATGCCCGCCCTTTTGGCCGTCACGTTCACATACTCCGACTCGTCCACCGGCTCGATACGCTTTCGCGCCTCCCGGACGGTGACAAGGGCATGGCTGCCCCGGACGGACACGGTCATCCACCGCAGGTCCGGCACCCGCAGTATGACCCCGTTTCGTATGGCGTCCTGGGAGAATTTCGGCCAGTATGCCCCGATGTCCACGCCGCACTCCGCCAGGGCCGCCCGGATGACCCCCTCGGGCACGGCGTCGCAGCCCTCCACGCTGATGTCCCAGATAAACAGCCCGGAGATGTTCACGAGCACCAGCGCCAGGGCCAGGCACGCCAGCAGGGCGTACCGCCGCCCCACGGCCAGAAACAGGGCCGGGATGCCGCGGCGGCGCACCACCTCCGCCTCGCAGCCCAGCCGCCGGGCCATGTCCGGCAGCCGCTTCGCCGCCCGCAGAGGGACGCGCACGGTCATTGCGTACCCCTCCGGCGGCGTGGCATCCCAGAAGGGGATGCCACGTTCCGCCATGGCGGTGAGCACCGCCTCCGGCGCGGCCCCGGACAGGCGCACCTGGGCCCAGCCGGTCAGAAACCGCCCCCGGCTCATTCCAGCTCCACCGCCCAGAGCCGCCCGGACACCACCAGCTCCCGCCTGTCCATGGCCACCAGGGCCAGCTTCTCCCCCTTTATGAGGATGCGGTACCCGGGCCCCGCCGCGGCGATGCGGTCCTCGCCGTACTCCAGAAGGCCCCGGTGGCCCTCCACCAGCACCCGGCCGCCGCCGGATATGGTGATGCGGGGCACGTTGGCCACGGACTCCGGCTGCACATCCGCCAGGGCCGCTATCCGCTGTATGATATCGGTCTTTTTCATCCAGAATCACCTACGGGAGCATATGCGCCGCCCGTTCAAAAAAGGACCGGTCCCGCATATAGTGTCACCATGAAAAAACGTCTTCCCGTACTTCTGGTACTGGCCCTGTTCGGGGCCATGGTGCTCCGCTCCGGCGACGCCGCCGCCGGGGCCAGGCAGAGCCTGGAGGTCTGCGCCCGGACCCTGGCGCCCTCCCTGCTGCCCTTTTTCGCCCTGTCGAACCTGCTGTCCGCTCTGGGGCTGGCGGACATCCTGAGCGGTACTGTTGGCGGCCTGGTCCAGCGGCTCTTTCACGTGAGCCCCGCCGGGGCCCAGGCCTTCCTGCTGGGCCTGTCCGGCGGCTACCCCCTGGGGGCATCGGTAATAGCGGACCTGCGCCGCACCGGCCGGGTGGACCGGGCGGAGGCGGAGCGGCTCCTTGCCTTCTGCAACAACTCCGGCCCCGCCTTTATCCTGGGGGCCGCCGGGGGCGTGTTCCAAAGTCCCCGGGCGGGACTGCTGCTCTTTATCACCCACGTGCTGGCCGCCGTCACGGTGGGCGTACTGCTCCGGGGCCCGGCAAAGGACGCCGCCCCCGCCGAAAAGACGGCCGCCCCGGCCACCATCCCCCTGGGCAGGGCACTGACGGCGGCGGTGAGCCGGGCCGTGACCTCCACCATGACCGTCTGCGGCTACGTGGTCCTCTTCGGGGCATTGCTGGGCATCCTGACGCCGCTGCTGTCCCTGCCGCCCCTGCTGCGGTCCGCCGTCACCGGCTTTCTGGAGCTGGGCGGCGGCATCTCCTCCCTGGCGGACATGGCGCCGGGGCCGGTGCCCCTGGCCCTGGCGGCCTTCATGCTGGGCTGGGGCGGCGTCAGCGTCCAGCTGCAGACCATGGGCGTGCTGGCGGACACGGATATAAGCTGCGCCCGGCACCTTGCGGGCCGGGCGCTGTGCGGACTTTTCGCCGCGGTATTCACCTTTCTGGGGGCGCTTATCTTATTCTGAGGCGCCGTTGGTGGCCTCGTAGGGATAGGACAGGGCCACGCCGCCGTTCTGCACGAAGTACTCCGCGCCCATGAGGGTCTCCAGGTCAGTGACGCCCGTGGTGAGGGCGCCGTAGGCCTCCGCGGACAGGGGCGTCTGGGCCCCGGCCTCGTAGTCCGCCGCGGCGGACCGGGCGTCCAGCAGCCGGTACTTGAACCCCGGCTCGTCGTAGTCGCTGTAGTCGTCCGTGTCCAGCATGAACAGCGGATAGGCGGTGACGCCACTGACCCACACGGACCCGTCATCCGCGTCCCGGCTCACCTCCACCTGTACGGCGGCGGAGATGTTGGTGTACTGGTCGTTGAAGGCGCTCATGAGGTTGGAGAGGCTATAGCAGATCACGCAGTTGGCGAGACTGCCGTCCTCCCGCTCCACGGTGCGCGTCTCGATGGGCTGGGGGCACTTCACCCCGCCGCCGATGAGCACGTCCACGCCCTTTTGGCAGAGGTAATCCACGGCCTGGACCTGCTTGTCCCGGGGCTCGGTGAAATACTGGGTGTCCTCCCACCAGTACACGAAGCAGACGATGACGTCCGCTCCGGCCTGCTTCACGGCGGCGATGTCCGCGTCGATGCGGGCGTAGTCCAAGGTCGACTGGCCGGTCATGTAGTCCTCGGTGAGGATGTCCACGCACCAGCTGTTGTCGGCCACCGAGGTGCCCCGGGTGCCGTAGGTGTAGCTGAGGTATGCCACCTTCACGCCGTTGACCGTGGCCACGGGCAGGGCCCGGCTCTCGCCGCTGGCGTAAATGCCCGCCGGGGTGATACCGGCGCCGGACAGGATGCGCCAGGTGTCGGTGAGGCCCGTGAGCTCATAGTCCAGGATGTGGTCTGTGGCGGCATTCACGATCTGGAACCCGGCGCCGGACAGGGCGCTGGCCACCGCCGCGGGCATCCGGTAGGCGTCGTAGCCCCCCTGGTCAGTGACGGTGCTCACCAGCGTGCAGGCGGATATTTTGGCGCCCTCCAGGGCGCTCTGGACCCCGGCCAGCTCCTGGCCGTAGTCATAGCTCACGGACCCGTCGTCCCCCGTGGTCTCCACGTCGGTGGTGAGGCCCGCCTGGCCCAGCAGGTCCCCGGCAAAGGCCAGGGTGAAGGTCTCGGCGTTCCGGGTAGGCTCCGCGGTGGGGGCGGGCGTCTCCGTGGGCGGAGGCGTGGGCGTCACGGAGGCAGCCTCCTCCGCGGCGTGGATCGCAGCCATCTGCTCCCTGTTCGCCTGGTAGTTGAAATACAGCAGCAGCGCGAATCCCACTGCCAGAAATACCAACAGCACGTACATGACGCCTGTTCCGAATCCGTTTCGTTTCACCTATCCGTCACCTCAGATCACGCCCGCCCCTTCGGGCGGCGTATTGTATAGCTTTTCAGCCCAAAGCGGAACGCCGGAAAGCGTTCCGCTTATCGTCCGTCACGCGCCGAAGCGGATCAGGATGGCGCACACCTCCGCCCGGGTGGCGGAGCTACCCGGCCGCAGGGTGCTGTCATTGTAGCCGGTAATGACGCCCTTCTGCACCGCCCATACCATGGCGTCCCGGGCGTAGGCGCTGACGCTGCCGCCGTCGCCGTAGGCCGACAGGTCCCCGGTCACGGCGGGGCTGCCCGCCATGCGGTACATCATGGTCACCAGCTGCTCCCGGGTGATGAGGCTGCCGGGGCCGAAGGAGGTCTCGGTCATGCCCTTGGCCACCCCGGTCTGGACGGCCCATGTCACTGCGTCTTTATAGTAATCCTCCGTCAGGTCCGTGAAGGCCGTGGTCCCGGTGGTCTCCGGTTCGCCCTTGAGCCGGTAGATCATGGTGACCACCTGGCCCCGGGTGGCCGTGGCGTTGGGCTGGAAGGTGGTGGACGTGACGCCCTTCACCACGCCGCTGCCGTAGGCCTTCATCACCGCGTCATAGTACCAGGACCCCTCCGCCACATCGGAGAACCCGGTCTGGGCGGCGTTGCCGCCCGGCTGGACCGTGGGGACAGGCGTGGGGGTGGGCGTGGCCGGCTTGGGGGTCACGGGCTGGGGCGTGCCGCTGTTGGGCTGGAACCAGAAGTCCAGGTCCACGCCGCCGCTGATGCCCTTCACCGCGCCGGTGAAGGAGCACTGCCAGTACTCATACTGGCCGGAATAGGTGGTCTTGCTGATGAAGTGGGCCAGCCACAGGCGGCCCAGCTGCTCCCGGTACAGCTGCTTGGACAGCATGCTGGGGTTGGCGTAGACCATGCTCTGGTAGCCGTACTTCTCCACCTCGGCGCAGAAGGCGTTGCAGATGTCCGTGGCCTCCTGGCGGCCCAGGTGGGCGTTCCAGAGCCGTCCCGCGGCGTTGCCGTAGGCGTCGTTATAGTACTCAAAGTCCAGCACCAGGGGCAGGTCCATGGTATAGGGCGACACCGTGGAGACCAGGAATCTGGCCTCCTCCTGGGCCTCCTGCACGGTGATGGCCTGGGAATATATGTACGCGCCCACCTTCAGCCCCGCGGCCTTGGCGCCGGTGATGTATTGGGTGAAGCGGCTGTCCACGCTGATCTTGTTGGAGGAAGAGCTCTTCCACGCCGCCCGGATGATGACGAACTCCACGCCGTCCGCCGCCACGGCCTTCCAATCCACGTTCCCCTGCCACGCGGACACGTCGATGCCCCGCCGCAATGTCTCGTTCTTGGTGGCCCGGGGGGTGTAGGCGTCAAAGGTGGTCTGGGTGGCGATGGTGGCGATGCCGCTGGTCATGCGGTAGTAGAGGGGGTCATCCGGGTCGAACTCCGAGAGGTCCAGCCCGGAAGCGGTCTTCGGCTCAGAGGCGGCCTCCGGCTCCGGGGTGGTCTCCAGCTCCGGCGTGATCTCCGGCTCCGGGGTGATCTCCGGCTCCGGCGTGATCTCCGGCTCCGGCGTGACTTCCGGTTCCGAGGTGATCTCCGGCTCCGGCGTGATCT
>CANQIH010000142.1 GCA_947624035.1 uncultured Oscillospiraceae bacterium
GGTGGGGGCAGGGTGTCGCTGCCGCCGATGTAGAAGATGCGGGGCAGGTCCTGGAGACAGCGTTGTAGCTCCAGTATGAACAGTTGCAGCTTTGTCATGATGTCTCCTTTCACAATATGGCCTCATAGCCGTCTCTTCCCAGCGGGACGGGGGCCACGGCGGCGATCAGGTCATGCCGCGTCTCCCCGTCCACGGTGATCCTGTCGGGCCGGAAGGCCAGCAGCAGCCCTCCGGCCCCGTCCACCCCGGCGTAGGGGATGAGCCGGGCCCCGGCTATGGCGGGCAGGGCGTCGATGGGGGACGTGCGCAGCAGGGCCGCCTCTCCGGGGGAGAAGAGCCCCGCCAGCGCCCCCGCCTCCGCCACCAGCACGGCGCAGCCGGACACCGGGTCTACGAGACCGTTGCCCGTGTCCGCCAGGGCCCGGAAGGATACCGCCCGGCCCCGGTGCTCCACCGTCACGTCATAGGTGCGCCGCTCGGCGTTTTTCACGGTCCGGCGGAACACCAGGCTCACCGCCGCCCAGCACAGGGCGAAGGCCGCCGCCAGCACCCGCATGTCCAGGTGCATGAGCCGCCCCGGGCCAGGCCCGCCGCTTCCCCGATAGAGGGCGGCTGCATACACCGCCCCGCCGAACAGCGCCGATACGCCCAGAAACGACAGGAAACACCGGGTGAGCCGCCGCTCCCCGCCGAAAGCCGCCACCGTCATGGCCATGGCCAGCACAGGCCGCATGAGGGCGGCGTCCAGAAAGCCCATGCCCGGGAACAGGGACGCGCAGCACCACCCGGCCCCCAGGGCCGCTCCCGCCAGGAACCGGCCCCGGCGGTAGGGCAGGGCGCACAGCTTGGCCGTGCCCAGCAGCAGGAAGTAGTCCACGGCCAGGTTCAAAAGGAACAGCTCATCTATGTATACGGTCTCCATGGCCCGATCATACCCCCGTCCGTCTGCGAAGCCGGTTGAAATCGGCGGGCGAGTATGGTAAAATTTCATTGCCGGGTCCCCGGTGCCGGGGATGTGGTTGAAAATGTAACGATCGTGCCGTACAATATAGGCATATGAAGCAGGAGGACCGGATATGGAAAAGACGCCCGCCTACAGGAGGATCGTTTTGAAGCTCAGCGGCGAGGCCCTGGGCGGCGAGAGCGGCCGGGGACTGGATTTCGCCGTGATGCGCTCCGTGGCACAGGCCATCAAAAGCTGCACCGGCATGGGCGTGCAGCTGGGCGTCATCACCGGCGGCGGCAACTACTGGCGGGGCGTGAAGGACGGCGGCGGCAAGATGGAGCGGTCCCGGGCCGACCAGATGGGCATGCTGGCCACGGTGATGAACTCCCTCGCCATGGCCGAGGTGCTGGAGCAGGAGGGCGTGCCCGCCCGGGTCATGACGATGATCGACATGCCCCGCATCGCGGAGCCCTACTCCTACGGCCGGGCCATGCACCACCTGGAAAAGGGCCGGGTGGTCCTGTTCGGCGCCGGCAGCGGCAACCCCTACTTCTCCACCGACTCGGCGGCGGCCCTGAAGGCCGCGGAGATGGGCGCGGACGCCATGCTCATGGCGAAGAACGTGGACGGCGTGTATTCCGCCGACCCCAAGACCGACCCCGCCGCCGTGAAGCTGGACAGTCTGACCTACGACGCCATTTTAGAGCGGCATCTGACCGTCATCGACTCCACCGCGGCCTGTATGCTGCGGGACAACGCCATCCCCACGGTCATCTTCGCCCTGGACCCGCCGGAGAACATCCTGCGGGTGGCCATGGGGGAGAAGCTGGGCACCATCGTGCAGTGATCTATCCGGGCGCGCCCGGGACACAATACAACAACAGGAGGACAAGAGCATGTCGGAGCTGAAAGAATTTGAAGACAAGATGAAAAAGGCCAAGGACTTCCTGTCCGGGCAGTTCGACGCCGTCCGGGCCGGCCGGGCCAACGCCGCGGTGCTCAACGGCATCACCGTGGACTACTACGGCACCCCCACCCCCATCAACCAGGTGGCCGCCATCTCCGTGCCCGATCCCCGGAGCCTGATGATCAGCCCCTGGGACGCCAGCGTCCTCAAGGGCATCGAGAAGGCCATCCAGGCCTCGGAGCTGGGCATCAACCCCCAGAACGACGGCCGGGTCATCCGCCTGGTGTTCCCTCAGCTCACCGAGGAGCGCCGCAAGGAGCTGGCCAAGCAGGTCCGCAAGTACGGCGAGGACGCCAAGGTGGCCGTGCGCAACATCCGCCGGGACGCCATGGACAAGATCAAGAAGCAGCAGAAGGCCGGGGACATCACCGAGGACGATCAGAAGGACCTGGAGAAGGAGCTGCAGAAGCTGACCGACGACAACATCAAGGACATCGACAAGCTCACCGAGGCCAAGGAAAAAGAGCTGTTTGAAATTTAAGATGGCGGTCACTGTGGAAACCAAACTGGCGGGAGAGCCCAGGGGGCTCCCCCGCCATGAGCTTGCCGGAGAGGCTGGCAAACAGGCAGGGGGGAGCTCGAGGGGGGCGGGAGCCCCGCCTCGAATGGGAACTGACGCCCCGCGCCTGCGCGGCGAGCGAAGCGAGGACTTTCGCGGAGCGAAAGTATCGGCGTCATTGAATCTCCCCCGCCATATCGCCGTCATCATGGACGGCAACGGCCGCTGGGCGAAAAAGCGGGGCCTGCCCCGTTCCGCCGGTCACGTGGCCGGGGCGGACAGCTTTCGCCGGACGGCCCGGTACTGCCAGAAGCTGGGCATCGAGTACCTGACGGTATACGCCTTCTCCACGGAGAACTGGAGGCGCCCCGCCGAAGAGGTGGAGGGCATCATGGGCCTTCTGGAGAAATACCTCCGCCAGGCCCTGCGGGACCTGGAGAAAGAGAAGGTCCGCATCTGCATCTTCGGGGATCTGGCCCCCTTCGCGCCGGAGCTGCAAAAGCTCTGCCGGGAGTGCATGGAGCGTTCCAGCATCTACGCCGGCGCCCAGGTGAACATCTGCCTCAACTACGGCGGCCGGGACGAGATCGTCCGGGCGGCCAAACGTTGGGCGGCGGACGGCTGCCCGGAGCTGACGGAGGACGTGTTCGGCGGCTACATGTGGGGCGGGCACATCCCGGACCCGGACCTGCTCATCCGGCCCGGCGGGGAGATGCGCATATCAAACTTCCTGCTGTGGGAGTGCGCCTACGCGGAGTTTTACTTCTCCGACGTGCTCTGGCCGGATTTTGACGAGCGGGAGATCGACAAGGCCATCGCGGCCTTTCAGAACCGCCAGCGGCGGTTCGGTGATGTGGGATAAAGAGGCGAGAGCATGGTAAAGTCCATTTCTGTCCTGGGGTCCACGGGCTCCATCGGCCGCCAGAGCCTGGCGGCGGCGGAGCGGCTGGGCATCCGGGTGACGGCCCTGACGGCCCAAAAGAGCATCGGCCTTTTGGAGGAGCAGATACGCAGGTTCCGCCCGGCCTATGCCGCCGTGTATGACAGCGAGGCCGCGGCGGCCCTGCGGGTGGCCGTGGCGGACATGCCCGTCGAGATCGGCGAGGGCCTGGAGGGCCTGCGCCAGGCGGCGGTGTACGGCTGCGAGGCGGTGGTGACGGCGGTGTCCGGCTCCGTGGGCCTCGTGCCCACCCTGGACGCCATCGCGGCGAAAAAGCGCATATGCCTCGCTAACAAGGAGACCCTGGTCTGCGCCGGGTCCATCGTCATGCGGGCCGCCGCGGAGCAGGGGGCCCAGATCGTGCCCGTGGACTCCGAGCACTCGGCCATATACCAGTGCCTGGAGGGCCGCCGGGACCAGCTGCATAAGCTCCTGCTCACCGGCTCCGGCGGCCCCTTCCGGGGCTGGACGCGGGCCGAGACCGCCGCCGTCACCCCGGAGCAGGCGGTGAAGCACCCCAACTGGAACATGGGGGCCAAGATATCCGTGGACAGCGCCACCATGATGAACAAGGGCCTGGAGTTCATCGAGGCCATGCACCTTTTCGGTGTGACGCCTGACGGCATCCAGGTGGTCATACACCCCCAGAGCGTCATCCACTCCATGGTGGAGCTCATAGACGGCACCGTACTGGCCCAGATGGCCGTGCCGGACATGGGCCTGCCCATCCAGTACGCCATGACCTGGCCGGACCGGGCCGAGTCCCCCTACGAGCGGATGGATTTCTGGAAGATGCGGGACATGACATTCGAGGCCCCGGACATGGAAAAGGTGCCGTGCCTCGCTCTCGCTATGGACTGCGCCCGGCGGGGCGGCCTGGCCCCGGCTGTGATGAGCGCCGCCAACGAGCAGGCGGTGGCCATGTTCCTGCGGGGCCAGATCGGCTATAACGATATCTACGACCGGGTGGCGGACGCGGTGAGCCGCGTCCCCAATATCCCGGACCCCACCCTGGACGACATCCTGGCCGCCGACGCGGAAGCCCGGCGGCTTGCGGACCGATAATTCCCTGTTTTTTCGCATACACTTATTCCAGCCGCACTTGGTGCTGGGAGGTATCTCATGGGCACATTTCTCTACGTCCTGCTTGCCATACTGATCTTCGGGGTGCTCATCGGCATCCACGAGCTGGGCCACTTCATGGCGGCCCGGCTGTGCGGTGTGCGGGTGCTGGAGTTTTCCATCGGCATGGGGCCGGTGCTTTGGAAAAAGGATACGAAGCGCGGCACGGAGGTGAGCCTGCGGGCCCTGCCCTTCGGCGGCTTCTGCGCCATGGAGGGGGAGGACGGCGGCTCCGATGACCCGGCGGCTTTCAATAACGCCAGCGTCTGGAAGCGGCTCCTTATCCTGGCCGCCGGGGCGGGGATGAACTTCATCCTGGGCCTCGTGATCGTGCTGGTGTGCTACAGCCAGATCAACGCCTTCGCCCCGGCCACCGTCACCCGGTTCATGGACGGCTGTCCCTATGAGGGGGAGCAGGCCATCCAGACCGGGGACACCTTCTACCGTGTCAACGGCGAGCGCATCTACCAGGCCAGCGACGTGTCCCTCTACATGGACCGGGGCGCGGGGGAGTACAAGGACATCGTGCTCATCCGGGACGGGCAGAAGGTCCGGCTGGACCACTATAGGATGACCCCGGTGGAGTACACCGACCCGGACACCGGCGAAAAGGTGCTGAAATACGGCTTCTACTTTGAGAACGTGGAGACCGGCGTGCTGGCCACGCTGAAATACTCCTGGTACTGCGCCCTGGACTTCGTGCGCATGGTGCGCCTGGGGCTCACGGACCTTCTCACCGGTGCGGCGGGCATGAAGGATATGGCTGGTGTGGTGGGCATCGTGGACATGATGGCCGAGGTGGGCACCGAGTCCCCCAGCGTGTACGACGCCCTTCTGAACATCGCCTATTTCAGCGCGTTCATCGCCGTGAACCTGGCGGTGATGAACCTGCTGCCCATCCCCGCCCTGGACGGCGGGCGCATCTTCTTCCTTCTGGTGACATGGCTCATCGAGCGCATCTTCCGCCGCCGGGTGGACCCCAAGTACGAGGGGTACGTGAACACGGCGGGGCTGGTGCTCCTGATGGGGCTCATGGTATACGTGATGTACAACGACGTGGCGCGGATATTGGTACGCTAGCCCCCCTCTCGGCTCCCCCTGGGGGGAGCTGTTGAGCGAAGCGAAACTGTAGGGGGAAATAGTAGGATATAGCTATGAAACGAGACACAACAAGACAGATACACGTGGGCTCGGTCCCCGTGGGGGGCGGCGCGCCGGTGACGGTCCAGTCCATGTGCAACACAAAGACCCAGGACGCCGCCGCCACCCTGGCCCAGATGGAGGCCCTGAAGGCCGCCGGGTGTGACATCATCCGGGTGGCCGTGCCGAACGCCGAGGCGGCCGCGGCCCTGCCCGCCATCATGGCGGCGGCGCCCATGCCCGTGGTGGCGGACATCCACTTCGACCACCGGCTGGCCATTGCGGCGGCGGAGGCCGGGGTGGACG
>CANQIH010000143.1 GCA_947624035.1 uncultured Oscillospiraceae bacterium
GGGAAGAGCGCGGACTTCATCCGGGACGACCGGCCCATGGTGGTGTTCGCGGGCAAGTCCAACGTGGGCAAGAGCTCCGTCATCAACTGCCTTCTGAACCGGAAGAACCTGGCCCGGGTGGGGGCCGCCCCCGGCAAGACCACCAACGTGAACTACTTTCTGGTGGGCGGGTCCGTCTGGTTCGTGGACCTGCCGGGGTACGGCTACGCCAAGCGCTCCCAGGCGGAGCGGGATCGGTGGGCCGGGCTCATGGAGGACTTTTTTGCCGAGAGTGAGCGCATCACCCTGGGCATACAGGTGCTGGACGGGCGGCATAAGCCCACGGAGCTGGACTGCGTGATGAGCGGCCTCTTCCGGGACTGCGGCTGCCCCTTCGCGGCTGTGGCAAACAAGTGGGACAAACTGAAAAGATCGGAGATGGAGCCCAATCTCGCCCTCATCCGGGAGACCCTGGGGCTGGCCCCGGAGACGGCGCTGGTGCCGTTCTCAGCGGAAAAGCGCACGGGGCGGACGGAGCTCATGGGCATCATCTCCGGGATCGTGGGGTGAGCTTCTATGAGCGGTTTTGCGAACGTATTTCATAACCTGGACTGGTCCGTGCTCACCGATATCCTCTTCTCCATCATCCCGGCGCTGATCTGCATCACGCTCCATGAGCTGAGCCACGGCGCCGTGGCCTACGCCCTGGGGGATACCACGGCCAAGGACGCCGGACGGCTGACCCTGAACCCCATCCGGCACATCGACCCATGGGGCCTCGTGATGATGGTGCTGTTCCGCTTCGGCTGGGCCAAGCCCGTGCCGGTGAACATGTACCGGTTCAAAAATCCCAAAAAGGGCATGGCCATCACGGCATTGGCCGGGCCGGTGAGCAACCTCATCATCGCGGCGGTGTTCCTGTTCCTCTACGGCCTTCTCTACCGGCCGCTCTATATGCACGGCACGGCTTTCACCTACCGGCTTTTGGAGATGATCATGACCACGGCCTACATGTCCCTGGCCCTGGCGGTTTTCAACATCCTGCCCATCTCGCCCCTGGACGGGTCCAAGGTGCTGTTCGCGTTTCTCAGCGACCGCGCCTACGCCAAGCTCATGCGCTATGAGCGGTACGGCATGCTGATCGTCATGGTGCTGGTGCTGTCCGGCGGCCTCTCCGGCTACCTCTCCACCGTCACGGGGCGGATATTCGACAAGTTCTTTTTCATCGCGGAATTCGCTTTCAGACTGGTAACGCACTGATATGGAAAATCCCACCTTCCACCTGGAGGGCGTCGTGAAGACCAGGGAGGAGATGCAGGACTTTGAAGGTCCGCTGACCCTCATCCTGATGCTTCTCGCCAAGAACAAAATAGAGATACGGGACATCAAAATAGCCGACATCCTGGACCAGTATCTGGACTGGCTGGCCCGGATGCAGCGGATGGACCTGGAGGTGGCCAGCGAGTTCGTGCAGATGGCATCCCAGCTGGTGTATATCAAGACCAAGACCCTCCTGGCCGGTACGGAGGAGGTCTCGGAGCTGGAGCTTCTCATGTCCAGCCTGGAGCAGCTGAAGTGCCGGGACGCCTTTGCCGCCGTCAAGGAGAACATACCGGCCATGGCCCGTCAGCTGGAGGCCGGGGCGCTGCTGTTCTCCACGCCCCAGGAGCCGCTGCCCAAGTACGGCGAGTACGACTACCGCCACCAGAGCTGGGAGCTTCTGGCCGCCCTAGCCGGGATGCTGCGAAAGGGCGTGCCCGTGTCCGAGGAGGCCGCGCCGGTGCCGGTGCCCCGGCCCATCGTCTACAGCGTCCGGGACAAGGGCCGCCAGCTCATCGGTATCCTGCGGGCCCGGGGCCGGACCAGCCTCCGGGAGCTGTACGCCATGGCCGCCACCCGGTCGGAGCTGGTGGCCACATTTTTGTCCCTTCTGACCATGTGCTCCCAGGGGAACGTGACCATCGACCGGGAGGGGGAGGACTACGCCGTGCGCTTCACCGGCGGCGACGAAGAGGCCATTTTGGAGAGCTTCGATTATGGATAAACTAGAGATAAAAAGCGCGATGGAGGCCATCCTGTTCGCGGCCGGGGACCCGGTGAGCGCGGAGCGCATCGCCCTGGTGCTGGAGACAGACACGGAGACGGTGCTGGAGGCGGCTCAGGATCTGGCGGAGGAGTACGAGGCCCAGGGGCGGGGGTTCCGCCTGGTGCGGCTGAACGACTCTTTGCAGATGCACAGCGCACCGGAGCACGCCCAGGCCATCACAAGGGCCCTGGAGCAGCGCCGGGCGCCAAAGCTGTCCCCGGCGTCGCTGGAGGTGCTGGCCGTGGTGGCCTACTTCCAGCCGGTGACAAGGGCATACATCGAGCAGATGCGGGGCCTGGACAGCTCCTACACCGTGGGCGTTCTCACGGAGCGGGGGCTCATCGAGCCGGCGGGGTACCTGGAGGCCGTGGGCCGTCCCACCCTCTACCGGACCACGGACCTGTTTCTGCGGACCATGGGCATATCCTCCCTGGAGGAGCTGCCGCCCCTGCCGGAGATGTCCGGCAGCGACGCCGCCATCCAGCTCCAGCAGAAGGTAGACGCCCTTCGCGCCGCGGAGGAGGCCCAGAAGGAACTGGAACGGTCCGCGGAGCCGGTGCAGGAGACCGTCCGGAGCTGATAGGAAGGAGGCGCGTGAGCGCCCTGACGATCTGCATCATTCTGTTATCCATCCTCGTTCTTCTCGCAACGCTGCTGGCCATGCCGGTGCGGATGGAGCTTACGTATGACGGCGGCACACTGACCATGACCGGGCAGCTGGGCCCGGTGACTGTGCCGCTGCTGCCCCGGCCCGGAAAGCGGACGCAGCGGGAGCGGTGGCTGACAAGACTTCTCTGGGAGAACGGCGGTGAGGCCATCTACAAGGTCATCGGCTCCCTGCACATCGAATTTCTGCGGGTCCGGTTCACCGCCGGGGGACCGGACCCCTATGACGCGGCCATGGCCTACGCCCACATGGGCGCGGCCCTGGAGGCCCTGGACCACTTCGCCGCCGGGCGCATCGAGGAGACGGACCTGCGGGCGGATGTGGACTTTTGCGGCGGGGACACCGTGCTGGACAGTTGTATGCGCCTGCGGGCCCATCTTTTTCACGTGCTCTGGGCGGGCTTTTGTTTTGGAACGGGCTTTTTGCGGGGATACTCACAGAAAAGACACCCCAAAACGAAAGGATGATCGAATATGGCGGACCAGGCCATCTCTGAGCTGATGGGCACGGCCATGGACAGGATACGGACCATGGTGGACTCCAACACCGTCATCGGCGAGCCCATCACCACCCTGGACGGTGTGACGCTGCTGCCGGTGTCCCGGCTCACCTTCGGCTTTGCCGCCGGGGGCAGCGACAAGACCGCCAGCCAGTCCGGCGTGTGGGGCGGCAGCGGCGCGGCGGTGAAGGTGGAGCCCGTGGGCTTTCTGGTGCTGCGGCAGGGCGGCGTGCGGATGCTGACCATCCAGCCCCCGGCCTTCACCACGGCGGACAGGCTGCTGGACATGGCCCCTGACCTGGTGGAGCGGCTGGAGGAATACCTGGAAAAGCGGGAGAAAAAAGACGCCGCCGGCGCGTGAAAACCGGCGCGGCTGGCCATAATAAGCGCGACTAGGAAAGGTCGTGCTTATTATGAAATATATCACAGCGGCCATGTTAGCGGCCGCACTCTTTTTGACGCCGGTCCCCGCCGCCGCGGCGGACGGGCCGGAGGTGTCCGCCAAAGCCGCGGTGGTCATGGAGGCGGACAGCGGCCGGGTGCTGTGGGAAAAACAGCCCGACGAGCGGATGCTCATCGCCAGCACCACGAAGATCATGACGGCCCTCATCGCCATGGAGCGGTGCGGCCTGGACGATCAGGTGACCGTGGACCCGGCCTGGACCGGCATCGAGGGCTCGTCCATGTACCTGGCCCCGGGCCAGCAGCTCACGGTGCGTGACCTGCTCTACGGCCTCATGCTGGCCTCCGGCAACGACGCCGCGGTGGCCCTGGCCTGCGTCACGGCGGGGTCTGTGGAGGCGTTCGCCTCGCTCATGAACGAGCGGGCCGCGGCCCTGGGCTGCGAGAACACCCATTTTATGAACCCCAACGGTCTGGACGACCCGGAGCACTACGCCAGCGCCCGGGACCTGGCCCTCATCACCCGGGAGGCCATATCCAACGCGGCCTTCTGCGACATCGCCTCCGCCCGGAGCGCCACGGTAGGGGAGAACACCTACCGCAACCACAACCGGCTCCTCAGCGAGTGCCCCGGGGTGTACGGCGTCAAGACCGGGTACACCATGGCGGCGGGCAGGAGCCTGGTGTCCTGCTGCGAGCGGGACGGCCTGCGGCTCATCTGCGTGACGCTGTCCGACCCGGACGACTGGGACGACCACAAGGCCCTCTACGATTGGGCCTACGGCCAGTATACCAATACCAGCGTCCTGCCGGATTCGGCGGCCTGGCCGGTGCCGGTCATCGGCGGCGAGACCGAAACAGTGCTCGTGGCCCCGGCGGGGGAGCTGCCCGTGCTGCGCAGGACGGACGAAGAGGTGACAATGAGGTATTGTCTGCCGCCGTTCGTGTACGCCGGCGTGGAGGCCGGCTGTGCGGCGGGGGAGGCCGTGGCGTACGTGAACGGGGAGGAGGCGGGCCGCGTCCCGCTGGTGTACACCCAGAGCGTTGCCCAGACCTGGCCGTCGGAACCCGCCTTTCTGGAGCGGGTCCGGGACTTTTTGGAATGGGCGGAAGGGAATATCTACACGCTGAGATGAAGGAACGACTGCAAAAGCTCATATCTGCTGCCGGGCTTGCCTCCCGGCGGGCCGCGGAGGACATGATCCGGGCGGGCCGTGTGACCGTGAACGGCGAGACAGCTTCCGTTGGCATGTCCGCCGACCCGGACGCCGACACAGTATTGGTGGACGGACGGCCCCTGGGCCGCCCGGGCCGCCGCCGGTACATAGTTTTGAACAAGCCCCGTGGATACGTCACCACCATGAAGGACGAGCATGGCCGCCAAACCGCCGCGGAACTGGTCTCCGGCGCGGGAGGACGGCTGTACCCCGTGGGCCGGCTGGACATGGACTCCGAGGGGCTTCTGATCTTCACGGACGACGGGGAGGCCGCCAACGCCCTCATGCACCCGTCCCACCGGGTGGACAAGGTCTATACCGTGTTCGTCCAGGGGGAGGACATCCCCGCCGCTTTGGGAAAGCTCCGGGCGATGACATCCCTGGACGGGGAGCCCATCGCGCCGCCCTCCGTGACATTGATCGAGCGCCGGGGCGCCGGCGCGGAGGTGCAGATCACCATCCACGAGGGGAAAAACCGGCAGATCAGGCGGATGTGCGCCGCCTGCGGCCTGCGCGTCAGCCGCCTCATCCGTATCGCTGAGGGGCCGGTGACCCTGGGGCAGCTGCCGCCGGGGAAGTGGCGGAGCATGACGGAGGATGAAATTAAATACCTAAGAGAACTGCAAATTAGACCAAAAACCCGCTCCTGAACGCCGCAGTTTGCAAGAAATTCATAAATTTGAAGATACTACTTGCATTTTTGCAAAAATGCAAGTAGTATAGCCTTTGATCGGAATTTTTTTGCGGGAGCAGGCTATGGAACAAAACTTTTTATCTCTCCTGAACAGCGACGGGCGGCGGTTCTCCAAGGGCCAGCGCCTCATCGCCCGGTATATCACGGAGAATTATGACAAGGCCGCCTTCATGACGGCGGGCCGCCTGGGCAAGACCGTGGGCGTCAGTGAGTCCACGGTGGTGCGCTTTGCCACGGAGCTGGGCTTCGACGGCTACCCCGGCATGCGCCGGGCCATGCAGGAGATGGTCCGCAGCCGCCTCACCAG
>CANQIH010000144.1 GCA_947624035.1 uncultured Oscillospiraceae bacterium
CAACGGCGTCCAGAGCCAGGACGTGGGCGTGTCCATCAAGCACTTCGCCGCCAACAACCAGGAGCACCGGCGCATGAGCTCCAGCTCCAACGCGGACGAGCGGACGCTGCGGGAGATCTATTTCCCCGCCTTCGAGACCGCCGTGAAGAAGGCACAGCCCTGGACCTTCATGTGCTCCTATAACAAGGTAAACGGCGTGTACGCCTCCCAGAACCACTGGCTGCTGACGGAGGTCCTGCGGGACGAGTGGGGCTTTGATGGCTACGTCATGAGCGACTGGGGCGCGGTCAGCGACCGGGTGCCCGGCCTCGCGGCGGGCCTTGACCTGGAGATGCCCTCCTCCGGCGGCGTCAACGACAAGAAGATCGTCCAGGCTGTCCGCTCCGGCGAGCTGGACGAGGCGGTGCTGGACAAGGCCGTGGAGCGGATGCTCACCATCCATCAGAAGTACTGGGACAACGCAAAGCCCGAGACCCCCTGGGACCAGGAGGCGGACCATCTGCTGTCCGCGAAGATCGCCGGCGAGTGCATGGTGCTCTTGAAAAACGACGGCGTGCTGCCCCTGGATAAGGCAGACAGCGTGGCCTTCATCGGTGAGTTTGCCCAGAAGCCCCGGTATCAGGGCGGCGGCTCCAGCCACATCAATTCCTTCAAGACCACCTCCGCCCTGGAGGCGGCCGAGGGACTGCCCGTGACCTATGCCCAGGGCTACAGCGTGGCCAGGGACGAGGCCACGGACGAGATGATCGCGGAGGCGGTGGCGGCGGCCAAGGCCGCCAAGGTGGCCGTGGTCTTTGCCGGTCTTCCTGACAGCTATGAGTCCGAGGGCTACGACCGGTCCAACATGGCCATGCCCGCCTGCCAGAACAAGCTCATCGAGGCGGTGGCGGCGGCCAACCCCAACACCGTGGTGGTGCTGCACAACGGCTCCCCGGTGGAGATGCCCTGGCTTTCCAAGGTCAAGGCGGTGCTGGAGGCCTATCTGGGCGGCCAGGCCGTGGGCCTCGCCACGGTGCGGGTGCTCTACGGCGACGTGAACCCCTCCGGCCACCTGGCGGAGAGCTTCCCCATCAAGCTGGAGGACAACCCGTCCTACCTCTATTACGGCGGCGAGGCCGACCAGGCCGACTACCGGGAGGGCGTGTTCGTGGGCTATCGGTACTACGACAAAAAGCGCATGGATGTGGCGTTCCCCTTCGGCCACGGCCTTTCCTACACCACCTTTGCCTTCTCGGACCTGCGCCTGAGCGCGGACCACATCACCGATCAGGACACCCTGACCGTCACCGTGAAGGCCACCAACACCGGCAGCCGCCCCGGCAAGACCGTGGTGCAGCTGTACGTGGGCGATAAGGAGAGCACGGTATTCCGGCCCGTGCGGGAGCTGAAGGGCTTTGAGAAGGTGGAGCTCCAGCCCGGCGAGAGCCGCGACGTCACCTTCACCCTGGACAAATGGTCCTTCGCCTACTGGAACGAGCAGCTCCACGACTGGCATGTGGAGACCGGCGAGTTCACCATCGAGGCGGGCCAGTCCTCCCGGCACATCGACGCGGCGGCCACCGTGACCGTCACCAGCACGGTAAAGATCAAAAAGCACTATGACAAGGACTCCATCTTCATGGACGTGATGGCGGACCCGGACGCGATGAAGGTCATCCAGCCCCTGTTGGACGGCATGACCCAGATGTTCGGCGGCTCCGGCGGCGAAAGCGACGCGGCCCAGGAGGCCATCAGCGACGAGATGGGCGCGGCCATGGTCCGGTACATGCCCCTGCGGAGCGTTGTGAGCTTCAGCGGCGGCGCCGTCAGCGAGGAGATGCTGAACGGCATGCTCCAGGCCATGAACAGCCTGTAAACATTCGACGGAAAGGGGCCTCATGTTTTTGAGGCTCCTTTTTTAAAACCGAAACGGAGGACCGGCTATGCGATACGGCCATTTTGACGACAAGCGGCGGGAGTACGTGATCGAGACCCCCGCCACGCCTATGCCCTGGATCAACTACCTGGGCAGCGAGGCGTTTTTCTCCCTCATCAGCAACACCGCCGGAGGCTACTGCTTCTACCGTGACGCCAAGCTCCAGCGGCTGGTGCGCTACCGCTACAACAGCGTGCCCACGGATGTGGGAGGCCGGTTTTTTTACATAAAGGAGGCGGGAAAGCCCGCCTGGAGCCCCACCTTCCATCCTGCGGACGTGCCGCTTGACAGGTACGCCTGCCGCCACGGCCTGGGCTACACCGTCTTTGAGACGGAGAAGGACGGCATCGCCGCGGAGCTGACCTTCCTGGTCCCCCTGGGGGAGGACTGCGAGGTGCAGCGGGTGCGGCTGAAAAACGTGTCCGGCGAGCCCAAGTCCCTGCGGCTCACGGCGGCGGTGGAGTGGTGCCTCTGGAACGCGGTGGACGACTCCACCAACTTCCAGCGGAACCTGAACATCGGGGAGCTGGAGGCGGAGGGCTCCGTCATCTACCACAAGACCGAGTACCGGGAGCGCCGGGACCACTACGCGTACTACGGCGTCAATGCCCCTCTGGCGGGGTATGACACGGACCGGGACGCATTCCTGGGCCAGTTCGGAAGCTACGCCAGCCCTAAGTCCGTCCGGGAGGGGAGGACTGGGGACTATATCGCCCACGGCGGCGCCCCCATGGCGGCCCTGGCCCTGGACGCCGGTCTGGCGCCGGGGGAGGAGGTCACCTATGTACTGGTGCTGGGCTGCGGCGCCAATCCCCGGGACAAGAAATTCATCGCCCCCGGCGTCATCCGCAAGGACACAGCGTACCGGGTGATGGCCAAGTTCGCGGATCCGGCGGCGGTGGACGCCGCCCTGGGGAAACTGGCTGCCTATTGGGACGGCCTGCTGGGCCGGTATCAGCTTCAGAGCGGCGACGCCGTGCTGGACCGGATGGTGAACGTGTGGCACCAGTACCAGTGCATGGTCACCTTCAACATGAGCCGGTCCGCCAGCTACTTCGAGAGCGGCACGGGCCGGGGCATGGGCTTCCGGGACAGCTGCCAGGACCTCCTGGGCTTCGTGCACATGGCCCGGCGGCGGGCCCGGGAGCGTATCATCGACATCGCCTCCATCCAGTGGGCGGACGGCAGCACCTACCACCAGTATCAGCCCCTCACCAAGCGGGGCAACAACGACGTGGGCAGCGGCTTCAACGACGACCCCCTGTGGCTGGTGGCCTGCACCTACGCCTACATCAGCGAGACCGGGGACTGGTCCATCCTGGACCATCCCACACCCTTCGACAACGTGCCCGGCAGCGAGGCGCCCCTCATGGAGCACCTGCGCCGGAGCGTCGATTTCACCGTGACCCACCGGGGCGCTCACGGCCTGCCCCTCATCGGCCGGGCGGACTGGAACGACTGCCTGAACCTCAACTGCTTCTCCGAGGAGCCGGGAGAGAGCTTCCAGACCACCGGTCCCTCCGAGGGGCCTGTGGCGGAGTCCGTGTTCATCGGCGGCATGTTCGTGCTCTATGGCCGCCAGTACGCCGAACTCTGCCGGGCCCGGGGCCTTTCCGATGAGGCCGCGGCCGTGGAGGCGGCGGTCGCGGGGATGGAGCGGGCGGTGGAGACCGCCGGATGGGACGGCGACTGGTTCCGCCGGGCCTACGACGCCTACGGCCAGCCCGTGGGCAGCCGCCTCTGCGCCGAAGGCCAGATCTACATAGAGCCCCAGGGCATGTGCGTGATGGCGGGCATCGGCCTCCAGGACGGCAAGGCTCAGCGGGCCCTGGACAGCGTACGGCAAAAGCTTTTGGGGAAATACGGCGTGGAGCTTGTCACGCCCTGCTACACGGTGTATCATAAGGAGCTGGGCGAGATATCCAGCTACCCGCCGGGGTACAAGGAGAACGGCTCCGTCTTCTGCCACAACAACCCCTGGATCAGCATCGCGGAGACGGTCCTGGGCCGGGGCGACAACGCCTTTGACATCTACCGGCGCATCTGCCCCGCCTACCAGGAGGACATCAGCGACATCCGTCGGGCGGAGCCATACGTCTACGCCCAGACCGTGGCGGCCCGGGACTCCGCCGAGGAGGGCGCCGCCCGCAACAGCTGGCTCACCGGCACGGCGGCGTGGACCTTCGTGAACGTGAGCCAGTACATCCTGGGCGTCCGGCCCACGCCGGAGGGCCTGGCGGTGGACCCCTGCCTGCCGGAGAGCCTGCCGGAGTACAGGGTGGAGCGGAGGTTCCGGGATGCAGTCTATCACATCCATGTGCGCCGGACCGGGAAGTACAGCCTGACCGTGGACGGCGCGGCGGTGGACGGAAACGTCGTGCCCATCTGTGAGGGCAAAAATGAATACCAAGCGGAGGTAACAGTATGAGCAGATTTCCGAAGGATTTTCTCTGGGGCGTGGCATGCGCGTCCTATCAGTGCGAGGGCGGCTGGGATGCAGACGGCAAGGGCCTGAACATCTGGGATGAGCTTTGCCACGACACCGCCCGCCACCACATCAAAAACGACGACACCGGCGACGTGGCCTGCGACAGCTACCACCGGTTCCGGGAGGACGTGGCCCTGATGAAGGCCCACAACATCCAGGCCTACCGGTTCTCCGTGAGCTGGGCCCGGGTCATCCCCGACGGGGACGGCGCGGTCAACGAGGCGGGCCTGAAGTACTACGAGGAATTGGTGGATGAGCTTCTGGCCAACGGTATCGAGCCGCTGGTGACCCTCTACCATTGGGACCTGCCCAGCGCTTTGCAGGACAAGGGCGGCTGGCTCAACCGGGACATCGTGGAGGCCTTCGGCCGCTACGCGGGCATCTTCGCCGGCAGGATGCGCGGCAAGGTCAAAAAGTACATGACCCTGAACGAGCCTCAGTGCGCGGCGTCCCTGGGATACGGCGCCGGGGTCCACGCCCCCGGCTGGACCCTCAGCGAGGAGAAGGTGGCACGGGTCTACCACAACATGTGCCTTGCCCACTCCGCCGCCTACCGGGCCGTCAAGGCCGCGGCGGGGGATGACGTGATGGTGGGCGCCGCCCCCTGCGGCCGGCTGACCTACCCGGAGAAGGACACCCCCAAAAACCGGGAGGCGGCCTATAAGGCTACCTTCGCCCTGCCGGCGGACGACTGGATGTTCACCTTCAATATCTTCCTGGACTCCGTCTGCCTGAAAAAATACGCCGGCGACATCCCGGAGCCCGTGCGGCGCTTCGCCGCCACCATCGACCCCAAGGACTGGGAGCTGATGGAGGCCCCCGATTTCATCGGTGTGAACGTGTATAACGGCAAGATGGTGGACGAAAACGGCGCCTATGTGAAGCGCTATCCCGGCTTCCCCCTGACCGGCTGCAAGTGGCCCGTGACCCCTGAGGTCATGCACTACGGCCCCCTGCAGATCGCCCAGCGCTACGGCCGCCCGGTCATCATCACGGAAAACGGCCAGTCCTGCAACGACCGGCTGTTCATGGACGGCCAGGTCCACGACCCGGAGCGGATCGATTTCCTGCACCGGTATCTGCTGGAGCTTTCCAAGGCCGTAGAGGAAGGGCTGGACCTGCGGGGCTACATGCAGTGGAGCTTTTTGGACAACTTCGAGTGGAACCAGGGCTACGACGAGCGGTTCGGCATCGTGTATGTGGACTACCGGACCGGGGAGCGGACCCCCAAGGATTCCGCCCGGTGGTATGCCAAGGTCATCGAGACCAATGGAGAGTGCTTATAAGGAGGCTTTATCATGAAGCGTTCGGAGATCAACAGGGCCCTCAAAGAGCTGGAGGCCATGTGCGAGAAGTATAAGTGCTACCTGCCGCCCTTCTGCCATTTCACCCCGGAGCA
>CANQIH010000145.1 GCA_947624035.1 uncultured Oscillospiraceae bacterium
AAAATGTCTCGGCTGGCGCTCTCCTGCCGAAGTTTTTGGTGTTGCACTTGCTTGACAATCTGCCGTGGCTTGGCCGCCAGGCCAAGACGGAGGGAGAGAGATTAAGTTCTCTCCCTCAGTCACCGCTTTCAGCGGCGACAGCCCCCTCGTCAGAGGGGGCCGCTGGCCTGGCAGCATATCAACGTGCGCGCCCGGGGAGGACCCGGGCGCACGCTTTATGATATCCTTACCTTGCCGTTTTTCACCTGGATGCGGCGGCCGCAGACGTCCGCCTCATAGCCGTCCCAGCCGCCGGGCAGCCGGGGCTCCACCTTCAGCTTGCCGTTTTCCAGCCGGATGCCCAGCAGGTCCTCCAGCGCCACCCGGAAAAACCACCCCGCCGAGCCGGTGTACCAGCTCCAGAGGGCCTCCCCGTAGTGGTCCGCATTGGCGGACACGTCCGCCGCGAGGACGTAGGGCTCCGCGCCCCACTGCGCGGCGCTGTGCCTGGCGGGCAGCAGGTCCAAAAGCATACTGGCCCCCAGGTCCGTGAAGCCCTCCTTTAAGAGCGCCGAGGCCAGCCACACCGCCCCGTGGGTATACTGCCCGCCGTTCTCCCGGAAGCCGGGGCCGCAGGCGCGGATATACCCCGGGTCCGGGCCCTCGTCCCCGAAGGGCGGGTCGAACAGCTTCACGATGCCGTGGGCCCGGTCATAGAGCCGGTCCGCGCAGGACCGCAGGGCCGTGCGCACACGGTCCCGGCTGGCCTCCGGGCAGAAAGCCGCCCAGCTCTGGGCGATGGAGTCGATGGCGCAGGCCGGGGACCCCACGGCCCCCAGGGGCGCGCCGCTGTCCCACCAGCCCCGGAGGTACCAGCCGCCGTCCCAGCTGCGTTCCGCCGCAGCGGCCAGCTTCCCGGCGGCTTTGGCGTATTTTGGCGCGTCCGGGTCCGCCCGCTTTTCCAGCAGGGCGGCGAAGCGCCGGGCGGTGTGGACGAAAAACCAGGTGAGCCACACGCTCTCACCGCCCACCCTGTCCATGCCGTCGTTCCAGTCGCCGGAGCCGGTGCGCAGAAGGCCATGGGGCCCCGCGCCCCGGCCCATGGCGCAGTCCAGGGCCCGCTTGGCGTGGTCCAGCACAGGGCTCTCGTCCTCCGTCCGGGCCGGGATGAAGTACCGGTCCGCCTCCCCTGCGGCCAGGGGCGGGGCCTCCAACCAGGGGGCCGCGGCGTCCAGGATGTCCGCCCGGCCCAGCTTTTCCGCGTACTCGCACACCGCCCAGGGCAGCCACAGCATATCGTCCGAGCAGCGGGTCCGCACGCCCCGGGGCCCCTGGGGCGTCTCGTGCCACCAGTGGAGCACGTCGCCCTCCCGGAACTGCCGGGCACAGCAGGCGAGGATGTGCTCCCGGGCCCGGCCCGGGGCGATGAGCAGCAGATTGGCGGTGTCCTGGAGCTGGTCCCGGAAGCCGTAGGCCCCGCCGCTTTGGTACATGCTGGTCCGGCCCATGACCCGGCAGGCCAGGGCCTGATAGGCCGCCCAGCCGTTCATCATCCGGTCCAGGTCCGGGTCCGGGGTGCGGATGCGCACCCGGCTCAGCAGGGAGCGCCAGCCGTCCCGGACCTTTATGAGCTCCCGGGCGGCCCGGTCCGGGCCGGCCAGCTCCTTTAGGTCCTCCGCGCTCTCGAAGCCGCATACCAGCACGGTGACGCCGCCGCCCTTCCACAGCGCCCCGAAGCAGGGGCGCAGGCCGGGGCCGGTCCTTCCGTCCAGGCGGCCCTCCAGCCAAGCGGCCTCGTCGCAGGTGAAGCCGGAGAATTTTTGGCTGCACACTGCCCGGAACACCTCGTTTGGATAGAGCCCCCGGGGGTTCACGGCGGTGAGGCAGCCGTCCTCACAGCCCGTGATCACGCAGGGCCGGTCGGCGGCGCTGGCCGCCAGGACCAGGGGCAGGCGCCAGCCGATATAGGCCTGTTCGCCGCCCTCGATGAGGAAGATGCGGGCCCGGTACCGGCCGGGCACGAAGGCGGTGAGGCTGCATCCCTCCCGCTCCCAGCGGGTCCAGCCAAAGCCGTTGGTGACCCGGCATGGGCCGCCGTCCGCGAAGAAGCTCCGGCGTCCGCTGGCCGTCACCAGCTCCAAGGTCTCCCCGCCGGAGGTGGCCAGCGGGTCGTTCAGCCAGGGGGCCACCGGGGCCTCCCGGGCGTTTTCCAGCCACATGAAGCCCGTGCCGCAGTCGGCGGCCAGGTACCCGAAGGCGCCGTTGGTGAGCACATTGCACCAGGCCCTGGGTGGCAGGGGCGGCGTGTCGTACCGCACCGCGCCGGAGGGCAGCCATGTCACCGCCGGGGCCTGGCCGGTCCGCCGGGCGGCGGGCCGGAGGCCGGGCAGGCTCACGGCCTTTCGCTCCCGGGGCGGCTCCGTGACCACGGCGGCGGCCCGTATCGCCGGTCCGCCGGTGAACCACACCCCGCCCCGGACGGCCTCGAAGCCCCCCAGGCCGTACCTGTCCAGATACCGGCGCAGCGCGTCCTGCCGGGGGTGGAGGTACTGCCCCGCCTCCCCGGTGTCGATCACGAGATCGGCCCGGACGCCGCATGCGGTGATGAGGGCGTGGCGCTTGATGAGCCGCTTGGCACCGTCCAGGTCCTCCCCGGCCTCCCCGTACACGATGGGCAGGTCGCCGGACAGGCCCTGCTTCCACAGCGCCTCCCGGGAGGCGGTGCCATCGGCCCGCACCCGGGGGGAGCAGACCGCCGCGCACAGGGCGAAGGCGGCCTCCATGCCCCCGGCGTCCATGCCCAGCAGGGAGGCCATGGACCCGGCCATGTCGGCGGCGCCGCCGGTGAGGATGCGCCGGGCGCCGTCCGCGGCCTCCTGGCGGCTCATGCCGAAGCACAGGGCCAGGGCCAGGCAGCCCCCCTCGGGCAGGGCGGCCTCCAAATCGATGGGGCCGTTCATCTGCCACCCGGAGCCCTTTGTCACACGCAGGGGCGCCGTGGCGGCGAGACACAGCCAGATCTCGGGCAGCTCGCCCCGGGCCAGCCGCCGGACCAGCAGGGTGCCGCCCCGGGCCATGACCTCCAGGCCCAGCCGCCAGAAAGCGGGGTGGGCCGCGAAGTCCCCGGGCTGGGCCAGCACCGGCTCAAAGCGTATGGTGAGCTTCCCCCCGCCGGGACCGGCGACGCGGCGCAGCTCGCCCCGCTCGCCCCCGGCCACGGCCATATCGGCGCTCATGACGGCGCCGCCCCGCCCCGCGGCGAAGGTGAGCCGCCCGCCCTCGTACCGCCAGGGATAAAAGGCCGCCTCCCGCAGGGAGGGCGTCAGGGGGACGCCGTTGACCGCGAGGGAGAATCCCTCGGGCCGGTACAGCAGGACGCCGCCGGTCTCCGCCCGGCAGACGCCGCTGTCGGAGGCCAGCAGGGAGTATACGCCGTTGGACATGGGCAGCCAGGCCGGGTCCTCCGGCGTATATCCCGGCCCCTCCAATGTCAGCACCGGCCGGTCCGGGCGGCTCTCCGGCGGCCGGGCGATGGGGCTCCGGCTCCGGCGCAGCACCGCCCCGCCCAGGGGCACCCGCTCCGCCAGCAGGGGCATGAACGCCCCGCAGGCGGGCTCCGCCATGAACCACCGGCGCAGCGCGCCGGCGGCCAGGCAGTTGGCGATAGCACCCATGCTCATGCCCAGGTGGTGGCTCATGAAGCAGGCCACGGTCTCCCCGCCCTTGGGCGTCCGGCCCGGGGTCAGGTCCAGGGCCTCGAAAAAGCCGTATTGGCCGGTCATGCCGAGGCGCTTCAGCCGCCGGAGGTTCTTCACCGCGGCCTTGGGGTGGACGCACAGGGCCAGAAAGCTGGCGTAGGGCGCGATGACCAGCTCCCCGTCCACGTCCCGGCGCAGGGCCAGGGCCCCCACGCCGTGGGCCTTGTAGCGGTAGTCCATGCCCGCGTCCAGGGAGAAAAAGGCGCTCTCGCTGCTGCCCCATGGGGCCTTGGCGGCCGCCGCCCGCTTGCGCTGGGCGTAGAGGCAGAACCGGCCCGTCTCCCAGAGCATGGACCCCCGGATCATGGGCAGAAAGAGCTCCGGCATCAGATACTCGAACATGGAACCGGACCAGCTGGCCAGGCCCCGCCAGCTGTCCAGGGCCAGCTGGGCCCGGCTCAGGCTCTGCCAGTGGCGCACGGGCGCCTCCCCCCTTGCGCAGGCCAGATAGCTGGTCAGCCGGGCCTCGGAGGCCATCAGGTCGTAGTGGCCGGGGCTGGGGGTATCGCTGGCCGGGTCCAGGCCGATGCGGAAAAGCCGCTTTTTGCTGTCATAGAGCGCCCCCAGGTCCATGGCGTCCGCCAATGCCATGGCCCGCTCGGCGATGTCCGGGTGGCCCCGCTCCGCCATGCCGTGGGCGAGGCAGATGAGGCAGGCGCAGAGGTTGCCGCTGTCCACCGTGGACACATAGGCCGGCTGAAGGGGCGCGCAGGTGCCGGTGTCGTACCAGTTATAGAGATGGCCCCGCCACTTGGGCAGCTTCTCCACCGTGTCCAGGATGCGCCGGGCCAGGTCGGCCGCCGCGCCGTCATCGGCCACGCCCAGCTCTGCCGCCGCCAGGGCGGAGGTCAGGGCCAGGCCGATGTTGGTGGGGGAGGTGCGCCGGGCCGCCCCCTTGGGGGGCTGGACCTGGACGTTGTCCGGCGGCAGCCAGTGGTCCGCCCGGCCGCACCGGTCCGCGAAGTAGCCCCAGATGGCCCGGGCCGATTCCAGCAGGAAGGTACGGTCCGCCTCGGTCAGGTCGTTTTTGGGCCGCTCCGTCCGGCCGGTCAGGGCGCCGAAGGCCGGGGCCGCCAGCCACACGAGGCCCATGGCCTTGCCGCCGGGCCCCGGGGCCAGCAGGATGAGGGCAGCTCCGCCCAGCACGGACGCCCACATGGCGGCGGGGCCCCGTTTGCCCGCCTCCGCCTGGGCCGCCGGGACCCACTGGAGCATGTTCTTGTGGCTCACGGCCATGCGCCAGAGGGCGGTGACCGCCGCGGAGGCGCAGGTATACGCCTCCCAGGGCAGGAAGATGAGCCGGGCCAGCAGCCGGGTCAGGGACCCGCCTGCCCCCCGGAGCACGCCGCTGCGGCACCGGAGCCGGGCGTCTCTCGTCCGGGCGAACAGCCCGGCAAAGGCGTCGTGGACCGCCTGGGCCCCCAGGCACACCAGGGCGATGGCCGCCGCCCAGCCCATGGCCGGGCGGAACATGCCCGCCAGCAGGGCCAGCAGGGCCGCCGGGGCCGTCATGCTCCGGCGCAGGCTGTCCCACAGCCGGTACCGGTCCAACGCCGTCAGGTCCCGGCCCGCCTTGAAAAACCATGGCAGGTTCTGCCAGTCCCCCCGGGTCCAGCGGTGGAGGCGGCGGAACCAGCCCGCCGCCGTCACAGGCGCGCCGTCGGTCAGCTCCACGTCCCCCAGGTACGCCCCCCGCAGGTACGCCCCCTCCAGGGCGTCGTGGCTCAGGATGGCATCGTCGGGGAACCGGCCGTCCAGACAGGCCAGGTACGCCGCCGCGTCCACCACGCCCTTCCCGGCGAAGCCGCCCCGGTCGAACAGGTCCGTGAAAAGCTCGCCGGTGGGGGCGCCGTAGGGGTCCGTGCCCCCCTGCCCGGCGAAGATGCGGGCGAAGTCCGTGGCCATGGCCCGGTCCAGCTCCACGCTCATCCGGGGGTGGATGACGCCGTGGCCCCGGACCACCACGCCGTTTTCCACCAGGGGCGTGTGCAGCGGGTGCATGGCCGCGCCGATGAGCTGCCGGGCGGACCCGGGCACCAGG
>CANQIH010000146.1 GCA_947624035.1 uncultured Oscillospiraceae bacterium
AACCTCCAGATGAAAGAATGGATGCTGTATCCACAGAACGCCTTGCCTTGTAACCTTGTTCTACATCAACCGTCTGGCGGTATCTAACTGATCAACAAAACTGCAAGGGGCTGTGGTCGGAGCCTTTCGCGAACCGTCTTGCGGTAGGAGGCGGCAACCGATCCACAGCATCCCTTCCAGTGTAGCACATGACCTTGGAGAGGGTCATTAATAACTACTACTTCATAATACAAGGAGGTGACCCGCGTGTACGCCCGCATCCGCTCTCTTGGCATCAAAGGAATAGGCGGCTACGAGGTGGAGCTGGAGGTGTCCATCACCTCTGGGCTGCCCCGGCTGGACATCGTGGGTCTGCCGGACGCCGCCGTGAAGGAGGCCGGCGACCGGGTCCGGGCCGCGGTGAAGTACAACGGCTGGGAGTTCCCCGTGAGCCGCATCACGGTGAACCTGGCCCCCGCCGGCACAAAAAAGGCCGGCACGGTGTACGACCTGCCGGTGCTGCTGGGCATCCTCGCCGCCACGGAGCAGTGCAAGCCGCCTCTTGAACAGGATATGTTTTTCGGCGAGCTGTCCCTCACGGGGCAGCTTCGGCCGGTTTCAGGGGCCCTGCCCATGGCATTGGCCGCGGAAAAGGCCGGGGCCAAGCGGCTGTTCGTCCCCCGGGACAACGCCGCCGAGGCGGCCTTCGCCCAGGGGGTGCAGGTCTACCCCGTGAACGACGTGCGCCAGCTCACCGCCTTTCTGGCCGGGACTGAGACCATCCAGCCCGCCGCCCCCGCGGTCTTCGACCCGGGCGCGGTGCCCGTGCCGGATTTCGCCGAGGTCAAGGGCCAGGAGAACGTGAAGCGGGCGCTGGAGGTGGCCGCCGCCGGGGGCCACAACGTGCTCATGGTGGGCCCGCCGGGGGCCGGCAAGTCCATGCTTGCCAAGCGGCTGCCGGGCATATTGCCGGACCTGAGCCGGGAGGAGGCGCTGCGCACCACGGCCATCTGGTCCGTGGCGGGGCTCACCACGGCGGAGGAGCCGGTGATCTTCCGGCGTCCCTTCCGGGCGCCCAACCAGACCGCCTCCCGCCAGGCGCTTGCCGGAGCCGCGGACCTGAAGCCCGGGGAGATGAGCCTGGCCCACAACGGGGTGCTCTTTCTGGACGAGCTGCCGGAGTTCCACCGGGACGTGCTGGACCTGCTGCGCCAGCCCCTGGAGGAGGGGGAGATCACCGTCTCCCGGGCGGCCGGTACGGTGACGTACCCCAGCCGGTTCATGCTGGTGTGCGCCATGAACCCCTGCCGCTGTGGCTGGTACGGCCACCCCTCGGGCCGCTGCCGGTGCTCGGAGCGGTCCGTCCGGGAGTACCAGGGCAAGATATCTGGCCCGCTGCTGGACCGGATCGACATCATGGTGGAGGTCCCGGCCCTGGAGTACGAGGAACTGGAGGCCCGGCCAAACGGGGAGCCGTCCTCGGCCGTCAAGGCCCGGGTGGACGCGGCCAGGGCTGCCCAGCGGGCCCGGTTCGCCGGGACGGACGTGCGGGAGAACGCCCGAATGGGCCCCGCCGAGATGGAGGCCTGCTGCGCTCTGGACCCGGAGGGGTCCGCCCTCATGAAGGGCGCCTACGAGGCCCTGGGCCTCACCGCCCGGAGCTACGACCGCATATTGCGGGTGGCCCGGACCATCGCGGACCTGGACGGGGCGGAGCACATCGGCCCCATGCACCTGGCGGAAGCCATTCAATACCGTACATTCCAGATAAAGTGAGTTTCGATATGACCGATATGATCCTGCTGAAGGAGGGCGAGGTGGTCCTCAAGGGCCTGAACAAGCGGGCCTTTGAGCAAAAGCTCCTCTCCAACATCCGCCGCCGCATCCGGCGCTTTGGCCGCTTTGAGGTCATCGCCCACCAGTCCATCATCTACGTGGAGCCCCTGGAGGAGGCCTGCGACGTGGACGGTGCCTTCGAGGCACTGAAAAAGGTGTTCGGCATCATGACCATGACCCGTGCCGCCGCCTGCGACAAGACCCCGGAGGCCATTTTGGCCAAGGCCAAGGAGTACCTGCACGGCGAGCTCTCCGCCGCCAAGACCTTCAAGGTGGAGTCCCGCCGGGGGGACAAGAGCTTCCCCATGACCAGCGTGCAGCTGAGCCAGTACGTGGGCGGGGAGCTGAACGACGCCTTTGACAACCTGACCGCCGACATGCACGAGCCCGAGTTCACCGTCCAGCTGGAGGTCCGGGATAGGGCGGCCTTCGTCCACGGCTCGCCCATCGAGGCCGCCGGGGGCCTGCCCGTGGGGACGGCGGGGGCGGCGGTGACGCTGCTGTCCGGCGGCATCGACAGCCCCGTGTCCACCTGGATGATGGCCAAGCGGGGCCTGCGGCTCATCCCGGTGCACTTTTTCTCCTTCCCCTACACCTCGGAGCTGGCCAAGCAGAAGGTGCTGGACCTGGCGAAGATACTGGTGCCCTGGTGCGGGCGGATGAACGTGCAGATCGTGCCCTTCACCCACATCCAGGAGGAGATACGGGCCAAGTGCCCGGAGGACTACTTCACCATCATCATGCGCCGGATGATGATGCGCATCGCCTGCGCCGTGGCCCGGGACAATAAGTGCGGTGCCGTCATCACCGGCGAGAGTCTGGGCCAGGTGGCCAGCCAGACCATGGAGGCCATGGCCGCCACGGAGGACTGCGCCGGCCTGCCCGTGCTGCGGCCCCTGGTGGGCATGGACAAGAAGGAGGTCATCGCCATTGCGGAGCGCATCGGCACCTTTGAGACGTCCATCCTGCCATACGAGGACTGCTGCACCGTGTTCACCCCCCGCCACCCCTGCACCCACCCGAAGATATTCCGGGTCCGGGAGGCGGAGTCCCCCCTGGACGTGGACGCCCTGGTGTCCGAGGCCGTGGCCGGCATCGAATTTGTGAAGATAGGGTACTGATATGGTCGAAAATTTTGATGCGAAGCTGAACGAATACGCCCGCCTGCTGGTGGAGGTGGGCATGAACGTGCAGGCCGGACAGACGGCCCGCATCTGCGCCCCGGTGGAGTGCGCGCCCCTGGCCCGGCTGTGCGCGGCGGCCTGCTATGACTGCGGCGCCCGGGACGTGGTGATGGAGTGGAAGGACGACTTCATCACCCGCCAGCGGTACATGAAGGCCGACGGGGCTGTGTTCAGCGAATTCCCGGCGTTCATGCGGGAGAAGTTCGGCTGGTACCTGGACCAGGACTTCTGCACATTGTCCATCGTGGGCGAGGACCCGGAGATGCTCAAGGGGGTGGACCCGGCCCGCATCCAGACCTGGCAGCGGACCTCCGGGCAGAACACCCGGACCTTTTTCGACGCGCTGACCGCCGGGCGGTTCCAGTGGTCCGTGGCCGCCCACCCCACCGCCGCCTGGGCGGCGAAGGTGTTCCCGGACCTCCGTGGGCAGGACGCCATGGACGCGCTGTGGGACGCCATCTTCGCCGTCTGCCGCATCACGGGGGATGGGATGGCCGTGGCCCGCTGGCGGGAGCATGTGGAGACCACCGCCCGCCGGTGCGAAAAGCTCAATGCGTACAACTTCAAAAGCCTGCGCTACACCAATGCCCTGGGCACGGACCTGACCGTGGAGCTGCCGGAGGGCCACATCTGGGAGGGCGGCAGCGAGCGCACGCCGAAGGGCGTGGAGTTCGTGGCCAACATCCCCACGGAGGAGATATTCACCGCCCCCAAATGGGACGGGGTGAACGGCCGGGTGTACGCGGCCCTGCCCCTGGCTCTGGACGGGAACCTGGTGAAGGGGTTCTATCTGGACCTGAAAGGCGGGCGCATCGTGAACGTCCACGCTGACGAGGGGGAGGAGTACCTGCGCCGGTCCATCGAGGTGGACGAGGGGTCCTCCTACCTGGGCGAGGCGGCCCTGGTGCCATACGACAGCCCCATCCGCCAAAAGGGCGTGCTGTTTTACGAGACCCTATTCGACGAGAACGCCTCCTGCCACTTCGCCTTCGGCTCCGCCTATCCCACCTGCGTGAAGGGCGGGGCGGATATGGACGAGGCCCAGCAGAAGGCCGCCGGTCTCAACCAGTCCGTCAACCACGTGGATTTCATGGTGGGCACGGCGGACCTGTCCATCGTGGGCACCACCCATGACGGGCGGGAGGTGCCGGTGTTCGTGAACGGGAACTTCGCGTTTTGAACACTGAGCAGGAGGAAGACGCTCATATTATCTCTCCCCCAGTCTCGCTTCGCTCGACAGCCCCCTCGTCAGAGGGGGCCTCATCCTGAGGTCGGAGAGAAAGCCTCCCTCTGACGAGGGAGGTGGCTCGCCCGGAAGGGCGAGACGGAGGGAGAGATGACCTGTACTTTTTCTGATGGCAGTGAAAGCTGTCAAAAGGAGGAACCATATGAACTGCGAGATACTGTCCGTGGGGACGGAGCTTTTGCTGGGCAACACCGTGAACACCGACGCGGCGGACCTGAGCAATATGCTGGCGGGCCTGGGCGTCAACGTGTTTTGGCACACTGTGGTGGGGGACAACCCCAAGCGGCTGGCGGAGGCCGTGGCCATCGCCCGGGGCCGGGCGGACCTCATCATCACCACCGGCGGCCTGGGCCCCACCTATGACGACCTCACAAAAAACGTGCTGGCGGCGTCCTTCGGCCGGAAGCTGGAGCTCCACCCCGACGAGGCGGCGTTTCTCAAAAATTGGTTTGCCGCCAACAGCTCCACCCGCTACACGGACAACAACCTCCAGCAGGCCTACCTGCCGGAGCGGTGCACTGTGTTCCACAACGACTGGGGCACCGCCCCGGGCTGCGCCTTCGAGGAGGGCGGCGTGCGGGTGGTCATGCTTCCCGGCCCGCCCAACGAGTGCCTGCCCATGTTCCGGCACTGCGTGGTGCCGTACCTCAAGAGCCTCCGGTCCGACGTGATATTCTCCCGCCAGATCAAGGTGTTCGGCATCGGCGAGAGCGCCGTGGAGAGCATGCTCCGGGAGCGGATGGAGCACATGGAGAACCCCACCCTGGCCACCTACGCCAAGCCCGGCGAGGTGATGCTGCGGGTCACCGCCAAGGCCCCCACCGAGGCGGAGGCGGACAGCATGTGCCAGCCCGTCGTCGCCATGGTGCGGGAGGTGTTGGGGGACAGGGTCTACGGCGTGGACGTGGACAGCCTGGAGGCGCTGGTGCTCCAGCTCTTGAAGGAAAAGGGCCTCACCTTCGCCACGGCGGAGAGCCTTACCGGCGGCATGATCGGCCAGCGGTTCACCGCCCTGCCCGGGGCATCGGCGGTGTTCCGCAGCGGCGCCATCACCTACTGCAACGAGTGCAAGGCCGCCATGCTGGGCATCGACCTCGCCATGATAAACGAAAAGGGCGCCGTGTCCCGTGAGACGGCGGCGGCCATGGCCAAGGGCGTCCGGCGGGCCACCGGGGCGGACCTGGCCGTGTCGGCCACGGGCCTCGCCGGGCCGGACGGCGACGGGGTGAACCCCGTGGGCACGGTGTTCGTGGGCCTGGCGGACGGGGAGAACGTCTGGGTCCGGCACCTGAAGCTGGGCAAGGGCCGGGAGCGGGTGCGCACCTTGGCGGTGAACCACGCCTTCGACATGCTCCGGCGGTACCTCCAGGGGCTGCCCATTGAACTGAATTGATACACATAGGAAAGACCGCAGCGGATGACCGCTGCGGTCCTGATTTTGTTTTACTGTGCCGCTCTCTGACGGGGCCGGTCAAGACGGCCCTTGGGCCGGCGGCCGCGGCGCTCGGCGCGCTCCCGGG
>CANQIH010000147.1 GCA_947624035.1 uncultured Oscillospiraceae bacterium
CCATAGGCACCCGCCTTGCCCATGGACAAGGCGGGTGCCTATGGCTATCAGGGCCTGGCCTGCCTCTTCGTGGAGCGGATCGAGGGGGATTACTTTAACGTCGTCGGCCTGCCCCTGTGCCTGCTGGGACAGATGCTGGCGGAATTGGGAGTCATACTGCTTTGAAGGAATACATCAGGAAAAATGGCCTGCGGGTGGCCGCCGCCGTGCTGGCGGTGGTGCTGGTGGTGCTGCTGGCCAACGCCCTGCTGGACGGGCGGGAGGGCCTTCTGGCCAATATCACCGGGGCGATATCCGCGCCGGTGGGTCAGGCTGCCAACGCCGCTGTGGACTGGCTGGAGGGCATTTACGGTTATATTTATCAATATGACCAGCTGGTGGCGGACAACAACGCCCTCCGGGCCCAGCTGGCCCAGGCCCAGCAGGCGGCCATCAGCGCCACGGAGCTGCAGGAGGAGAACGACCGGCTCCGGGAGCTTCTGAACTTTGCCGCCAAGCACGAGGACTACGTGATGGAGCCCGCCTCCATCACCGACTGGGGCAGCTCCAACTGGTCCAGCTCTTTCCGCATCTCCAAGGGCTCGGCCAACGCCGCCAACCCCATCGAGGTGGGGGACTGCGTGGTCACCGAGTACGGCGCCCTGGTGGGCCAGGTCATCGAGCTGGGCGACACCCAGTGCACGGTCCGCACAGTGGTGGACTCCAACATCGACGTGGGCGCCCTGGTGGGCGAGGCCGGGGCCGTGGGCATGTGCGTGGGCGACTTCGCCCTCATGCAGGAGGGCTGCCTGCGCCTGACGTACCTATCGGAGAACGCCCAGCTGGTGGAGGGCGAGGCCGTCCTCACCTCCGGCCGGGGCTACATCCCCCAGGGGCTCATCATCGGCTACATCCGAAACGTCCTCAGCGAGGGCAACGGCCAGACCCTGTACGGCGTGGTGGAGCCCGCCTGCGACCTGGCCAGCCTCTCCCAGGTGTTCATCATCACCGACTTTTCCGTCCAGGAGTGAGCGCACATGCTGCTTGACCTTATCGACCTATCGAAGCTGCGGCGGGCCATCGTGTATGCGGCGCTGCTGGCGGGCGTGTTCGTGGTGCAGGACCTGTTCGCGTCCCAGCTGCCGCTGTTCGGGGTGCGGCCCGTGCTGATCCCGGCGGCGGTGGTGGCCATCGGCCTGCTGGAGGGCGGCATGTGGGGCGGCTTTCTGGGCCTGGGCGCGGGTTTTTTTGCCGACATGGGCTACACCGAACAGCTGGTCCTCTTCACCATACTGCTGCCCGCCGCCGGGTTTCTCTGCGGCGCTTTGGGCAAGTACCAGCTCCACAAGGGCTTCATGAGCTACATCGTGCTCACGGCCCTGACCCTGGGCATCCTGGCGCTGTGCCAGATGTCCCGGTTCCTCTTCTTCACCGACACCCCTGTCACCCGGCCCTGGGCCGTGTGGCGCACGGGCCTCATCCAGACGGGATACAGCCTCCTGTGGGCCATCCCGGTCTACCTCCCCTGCAAGCTCATCTCCGACCGTCCCATGCGGCGGTGACGGAGAGCGGCGTCTCAGGACAGAAAGGCACCCATGAGAAGACTGATAAGCCCGGGACGGCTGGTGTTTCTGGCCGTCGTCGTAGCGGGCATCCTGGGGCTGTATGTCTCTACGCTCTACAAGCTCCAGATCATCGAGGGAAATAAGAATTACGAGGCGTCCATCAACTCCATCGTCAGCGAGGAGCCGGTGATCGCCGCCCGGGGCAACATCCTGGACCGGTTCGGCCGCCTGCTGGTGTCCAACCGCAACTGCAATAACCTGCTCATCGACGAGGACGATCTCTTTTACGCCGACCGGGACAACAACGAGATCAACGCCATCATCCTGCGGATGTGCTCCATCATCCAGGAGAACGGCGACGCCTACAATGACCAGCTGCCCATCACCATGAAGCCCCCCTTTGAGTACACGGCCATGTCCGACTGGCAGGCCACCCTGCTGAACGCCTGGATCGCCAACCAGGGGCTGGACCCCAACGCCACGGCGGTGGAGGTCATGGCCCAGATGCGCGTGCGCTACGGCATCGACGGCAACTACTCCGCCGCGGAGATGCGCACCATCGCCGGCGTACGGTATGAGGTGAACGTGCGGTACATCGTGCCCACCTCCGACTACGTGTTCGCCGAGGACGTGTCCATCAACACCATCTCCTCCCTCATGGAGGCGGACATCCCTGGCTTCGAGGTCCAGGTGGGCTACCTGCGGGAGTACAACACCACCTACGCCGGGCAGATCCTGGGCTACACCGGCCTCATGGACGGCACCGAGTACAAGAAGTACAAGGAGCTGGGCTACCCCATGAACGCCACCGTGGGCAAGGCCGGGGCCGAGAGCGCCTTTGAGGAGCTATTGCACGGCACCGACGGCGTGGCGGAGATCACCCGCACCAACGAGGGCGTGGTCACCAGCACGGTGTACACGAAGGTGCCCCAGCCGGGCAGCCACGTGTACCTGACATTGGACCTGGAGATGCAGGCCATGGCCGAGTCCACCCTGGCCAACTACATCGAGAACGTCAACGAGACCCGCGAGGCCCAGAACCAGATCAAGGCGGCCCGGTTCGAGAAGGAGGACGAGCTCATATCCGGCGGCGCCATCGTGGCCGTGGACGTGCGAAACGGCGAGCCGCTGTGCATCGCCAGCTACCCCACCTACAACCCGGTCACCTTCATGGACATGTTTGAAGAGCTGAACCAGGACGAGAGCCGCCCGCTGTTCAACCGGGCCCTGATGGGCATGTACGCCCCGGGCTCCACCTTCAAGCCCTGCGTGGCCCTGGCGGGCCTGTGCGAGGGGCTCATCGGCGTGGACAGCACCTACGTCTGCACCGGCCGGTTCGAGAAGTACACGGACTACCGCCCCTACTGCACCGGCGTCCACGGCGGCCTCACGGTCAGCGACGCCATCACCGTGAGCTGCAACTACTTCTTCTTCTCCCTGGGCGACACCGTGGGCATCGACCTCATCGACAAGTACGCCGCCCTGCTGGGCCTGGGCGAGCACACCGGCATCGAGCTGGACGAGTACAAGGGCAATGTGGCCTCCCCCGCCGTGAAGGCGGCGGCCTACGCCGACTTTGACCCCTTCGAGCAGGGCTGGTACGCCGCGGATAACCTGCTGGCCTCCATCGGCCAGTCCGTCACCGGCGTCACGCCCATCCAGCTGGCCCGGTACGCCGCGGCCCTGGCCAACGGCGGCAAGACCTACAGCTGTTCCATCCTGAAGGCCGCCTCCAGCTATGACTACTCCCAGAGCGTGGCCCAGCGGGAGCCCACGGTCATGAGCGAGGTGGAGGCCAACGACGCCATATGGAACGCCATCCACACCGGCATGTACGGCTCCGCCAACGAGTACCGCGGCACTGCCTACAGCACCTTCGGCGGTTTTGAGCCCACCGTGGCCTCCAAGACCGGCACCACCCAGACCGCCAACAACGGCGTCAACGACGCCTTCTTCATCTGCTACGCGCCCTACGATGACCCGGAGATCGCCGTGGCCGTTGCCCTGGAGAGAGGTACCCTGGGCGCCGACCTGGCCGTCCTGGCCCGGGAGGTGCTGGAGTACTACTTCGACTTCCAGCAGAGCACCCAGATCACCGAAGACGAACTGACCCTGCTCCACTGAGAGCGGGCCGGTTTCACGATATATCACTAAAGGGGGACCCCATGAATATTGCACTGATGGCCCACGACGGAAAAAAGGAGCTGATGGTCCAGTTCTGCATCGCCTACTGCGGCATCCTGGCAGAACACAACATCATCGCCACCAACGCCACGGGAAAGCTGGTAAAAGAGGCCACCGGCCTTCCCATCACCCTCTACATGAGCCAGGCCCAGGGGGGCGTGCAGCAGATCGGCGCGCGCATCTCCTACAACGAGATCGACCTCGTGATGTTCTTCGCCGACCCGTCCACCACGGACGCCTACGGCCCCGTGAACGAGATCGGGCGTCTCTGCGCCATCCACAACGTGCCCTTCGCCTCCAACGTGGCAACGGCGGAGGTGCTGGTGCAGGGCCTGCGCCGGGGCGACTTCGCCTGGCGCGACATCGTCAATCCCAAGAATAAGAACGGAAAGAAGGCGTCCGCCCGGTAAGGGGACGCGCGGAAAGAAACTATGGAACGGATAAAGCCCCGGACCCTGTCCGGGTTCATGGAGCTGCTGCCCCCGCGGCAGGCTCAGATGCGCGCCATCATGCAGGTGCTGCGCCAGACCTATGCCCTGTACGGCTTCACCCCCATCGACACGCCGGTCATCGAGGCGGCGGAGGTGCTGCTGGCCAAGGGCGGCGGCGAGACGGAAAAGCAGATATACCGCTTCACCAAGGGCGACACGGACCTGGCGCTGCGGTTCGACCTCACCGTGCCCCTGGCCAAGTATGTGGCCATGAACTACGGCCAGCTGACCTTCCCCTTCCGCCGGTACCAGATCGGCAAGGTCTACCGGGGGGAGCGGGCCCAGCGGGGCCGGTTCCGGGAGTTCTACCAGGCGGACATCGACGTCATCGGAGACGGCAGCCTGGATATCGCCAACGATGCGGAGATGCCAGCCATCATCTGCCAGGTGTTCCGGCGCCTGGGCCTGGAGCGGTTCTGCATCCGCATCAACAACCGGAAGGTGCTGAACGGCCTGTTCGTCTATCTTGGCATCGGCGACAAGGCCGGGGCCGTCATGACCGCCATCGACAAGCTGGAGAAGATCGGCCCGGAGAAGGTGACGGACATCCTCACCGGCGAGGACATCGGCCTTACACTGGACAAGGCGGCGGAGCTTCTCACCATCATCAACGCCCCGGACCCCATGGCCGCGCTGGACGGCCTTGCCGGGAAGTGTGAGGCGCTGGACGAGGGTCTGGCGGAGCTGCGGGCCGTGACGGCGCTGCTGCCGGGCCTGGGCGTGCCGGAGGAGAACTGGCGGGTGGACCTGACCATCGCCCGGGGCCTGGACTATTACACCGGAACGGTGTACGAGACCCAGCTTCTGGACTATCCCGAGGTGGGCTCCGTCTGCTCCGGCGGGCGGTATGACGACCTGGCGGGGTACTACACGGACAAGAAGCTCCCCGGGGTGGGCGTGTCCATCGGCGTGACGAGGCTCTTCTACATCCTGCAGGAGCAGGGCCTTTTGAACGACGAGATCAACACCGCCCCCTGCGACGCGCTGGTGATCCCCATGGGGGAGGCGCTGGACTACGCCGTCCGCTGCGCCACGGCCCTGCGGGCCGCCGGCGTCCGTACCCAGGTGTACGCCGAGAAAAAGAAGATCAAGGCCAAGTTCGCCTATGCGGACAGGCTGGCCATCCCCTACGCCGTGGTGGCCGGGGACGACGAGCAGGCCGCCGGCACCGTGGGGCTGAAGGACCTGCGGGCGGGCAGCCAGGTGACCGTGCCCCCAGCGGAGGCCGCCGCCATCATTTTGAAGAGCTTGGACCGGCAGATCAAGCCGGTGAAAGGAAGTAAATAAACCATGACACAGATGCGCACCCATACCTGCAATGAGCTCCGGCTTTCCGACGCCGGAAAGAATGCCACCATCGTGGGCTGGCTGGAGAACGTCCGAGAGGTGGGCGCCTCCCTGGCCTTCGCGGTCATCCGGGACTTCTACGGCACCACCCAGGTGGTGGCCGAGACCGAGGACATGGTGAAGGCCTTC
>CANQIH010000148.1 GCA_947624035.1 uncultured Oscillospiraceae bacterium
GTGGACTACGAGAAGGTGGCCCGCATGGCCTCCGGCGCGTCGGGCGCGGAGCTTGCCAACATCGTGAACGAGGCGGCGCTGCGGGCCGTCCGGGACGGGCGGCGGTTCGTGACCCAGGCCGACCTGGAGGAGAGCATCGAGGTGGTGATAGCCGGGTACCAGAAGAAAAACGCCATTCTGACGGACAAGGAAAAGCGCATCGTGTCCTATCACGAGATCGGCCACGCCCTGGTGGCGGCCCGGCAGACAAACTCGGCGCCCGTGCAGAAGATCACCATCATCCCCCGGACCTCCGGGGCTCTGGGCTACACCATGCAGGTGGAGCAGACAGACAAGTATCTCATGACCCGGGCGGAGATCGAGAACAAGATCGCCACCCTCACCGGCGGCCGGGCCGCCGAGGAGATCGTATTCGGGGACTGCACCACCGGCGCGTCCAACGACATCGAGCAGGCCACCAAGCTGGCCCGGGCCATGGTCACCCGCTACGGCATGAGCCCCGACTTCGACATGGTGGCCATGGAGACCGTCACCAACCAGTACCTGGGCGGGGACACGTCCCTGGCCTGCTCCGAGCAGACGGCGGCGGAGATAGACCGGCAGGTGGTGGAGACCGTGAAAGCGCAGCATGAGAAGGCCACAGCCATCCTCACCGAGAACCGGGCCAAGCTGGATGAGCTTGCCGCCTATCTCTACGAGCACGAGACCATCACCGGCGACGAGTTCATGGCCATTATGAACGGCTGATATATGGCGGGCCGTTTTTCCGCGCTCCCGGCACGGAGCGGACAGGCCGCGGCGTACATGGTCCGGTGCGGCCCCGGTTGATTTTTCCTTCCCAGGCCCTTATAATAAGATAAACTTCACAAGGAGACCGTGCCATGATGTTTCTCATAATAGCCGCCGCCCTGGCCGCTCTTGTCCTGGCGGTGAGCTATGCCGCCTACCGCATCCCCTTCTACCACCCGGACCACAGCGAGAGCCCCTATGACCTGCCCCCGGAGGACCAGTACGACCCCTACCGGGAGGATATGACGGCCCTCATCAAGGACGCGGACAGCCAGCGCTTCGAGCCGGTGGAGATCACCGGCCAGGACGGGACCAAGCTCTGCGGCCGCTATTATGAGACGGACGCCGCCGCGCCGCTGCTCATCGGGTTCCACGGCTATAAGAGCACCGCCCTGCGGGACATGTGCGGTGCCAGTGAGCTGGCCCGCAGGCAAGGGCTGAACGCCCTTTTCGTGGATCAGCGCGCCCACGGAAAGAGCGGCGGAAAGACCATCTCCTTCGGCGTGAAGGAGCGGCTGGACTGCCTCATCTGGGCCCGGTACGCGGCGGAGCGCTGGCCCGGCCGGCCCATCGTCCTCATAGGCGTGTCCATGGGCGCCGCCACGGTGCTGATGGCCGCGGATCTGGACCTGCCTGCTGAGGTGAAGGGCATCATCGCCGACTGCCCCTACTCCGATCCCTCCGCCATCATCAAGAAGGTGGGGCGGGACAGCATGGGCCCGGCGTCCATCGCGCTCTACCCCTTCATCCTGCTGGGCGCCCAGCTGTACGGGGGTTTCAGCCTCACCGCCGCCTCCCCCGTGAAGGCCGTGGCCCGCGCCAAGGTCCCCATCCTGCTCATCCACGGGGAGGACGACCGGTTCGTCCCCTGCGATATGAGCCGGGAGATATACGACGCCTGCACCGGCCCCAGGACCCGGGTCACCATCCCCGGCGCGCCCCATGCCATCGCCTACATCCTGGACCCGGATAAGTACGGCCAGGCGGTCCGCGCGTTCCTCATGTCTGTGGGTGCGGCGGGCGTCAAGGCGCGGTGATGGACCGGGAGGACATGGTCACCGCCGAAGGCGTGCGGGCCCGCCTGGGGGACCTGGCCGGGACCATATCGGTGGAGGTGCTGCCGGAGTGTGTGTCCACCAACCTGCTCTTGAAGGAGCGGGCGGGGTCTCTCCCTTCGTGGCACACGGTCATCGCCCGGCGGCAGACCGGGGGCCGGGGCCGGATGGGGCGCAGCTTCAGCTCCCCGGAGGGCTCGGGCCTATACATGAGCGTGCTGCTGCGGCCGGAGCTGCCGCCGGAGGACGCGGCGCTCATCACCCCCGCCGCCGCCGTGGCGGTGTGCCGGGCGGCGGAGGAGCTGGGCTCGGACCGGGCGGAGATCAAGTGGGTCAACGACGTGCTCATCGGCGGGCGGAAGGTCTGCGGCATCCTGACGGAGGCCGGGACCGGCAGCCGCCCGGGGACGCTGGACTACGCCGTGGTGGGCGTGGGCGTCAACGTGACCGCGCCGGAGGGGGGCTTCCCGCCGGAGATCGCGGATATCGCCGGGGCGGTGTTCCCCCGGCGGCAGCCGGACACCCTGGACCGGCTGGCGGCGGCCTTCCTGCGGCATTTTTACGGGATATACGCATCCCTGCCGGGTGGGGACTTTAGGGCGGAATACCGGGCCCGGAGCTGCCTTACGGGCAAGCGGGTGAACGTGCTGCGGGGCGGCGGGGCCCGGGAGGCCCTGGTCCTAGCGGTGGACGAGCGATGCCGCCTGTGCGTCCGCTACGGGGACGGGACGGAGGAGGCCCTGTTCTCCGGGGAGGTCAGCATAAGGCACATATGAATAAAGACGGCAAGAGGCCGGGCACGTCGTGTGACGCGCCCGACCTCTTTGCGATTTACATGTCATTCCTCCGCCACGGCGTCCTCGCTGACGGGGAAGGTGAAGTACGTGTCGGGATAGGGCTCGTCCTCCAGAGTGAAGTGCCACCACTCCGTGTCCAGGGGCTTAAAGCCGTTGTCCGTCATGATATCCCGGAGGGCGTTGCGGTTTTCGATCTGCTCCTCCGTCAGGTCCCCCACGTAGTCCGGGTGGGACAGCTCCCCGAAGTAGTCGAAGGTGCCGCCCATGTCCAGCTCCTTGCCGGTGTCCATGTCGAACAGGGTCAGGTCCAGGGTGCTGCCCCGGCTGTGGCCGGACTTGGCGGCGATGTAGCCCTGGTCGAACAGGACGGACTTGTCCAGCTCCGGGTAGAAGTACGCCTTCATGCGGGTGTCGTCCGTGTCCTCCGCCCATTCGACAAAGTTGTCCACCGCCCTCTGGGGCCGGTAGGCGTCATAGATCTTCAGGCGATAGCCCAGCGCCGCCGCGTCCTCCACCGCGTTCTGCAAGGCCTCCGCCGCCTCGCGGGTCAGGAGGGCGCAGGGGTCCTCGTAGCCGTCGATCCGGTCGCCCACGAAGTTGTAGGTGGAGTAATACCGTATCTCCAGTATCACGTCGGGCACCGCCTCCGCCAGGGACACGAAGCCCGAGGCGTCGTCCGGGGAGACGGCCTCCGCCGCCAGAGACGCCGGGCACAGGCCCAGGACCAGCAGCGCCGCTATCGCCAGCGCGCCCAAATGGTAAAATAACTTTTTCATCACACAAACTCCTTTTCCACGCCGCGGCAGTCTTGCGCCAGTACGTTCTTTTTTATGCTTTATCCTGCGATCTGGGTCGTACTTCAGGCGGCCTGGCGGCCCCGATCTCTGCCGCATACGGCCTCCAGACGGGAGAAGCAAAGCGGATAGACCGTCATCAGCCCGATCAGCTCTCCGAAGGTCAGCACAAAGCCGATCCAGCCAACGCTCACCGCCCCTGTCACGGCCGGCATGAACGCCAGCTCATAGAGCATGAGCAGCAGCACGCCCACGCCGCAGCGGGTCACCTTCGTCAGCGCGGGCACATCCGTGGAGAACCGGACATACCGCCGCTCCAGATACCACCCCAGGCTCACGCCCAGGATACGCCCGGCGTCCTTGTAGCCGTCCTTCATCATCTTGGCCGGGTCCACCAGCAGCTTGCCCGCCTCGTCATAGTCCATGGGGTAGCTCTTGAGGGAGATGTAGACGAGAAACAGCACCGTCAGCACCACGCCCGCTATGGGGATGATACGCTCCCGGCCGGGCTTTTCGTCTATCCACTCCCAGGCCCGTATGCCCAGGAACACCACGGCAAGACCCAGCGCCGCGCCCACGGCCACGTCCTGGGGCGTGTGGACGCCTATGTAGTTGCGGGAGAACATGGTCAAAAGCAGCATGACGATCATGAACGCCCCCAGGGGTCTGTGCTTTTTCCCGTACCGTGCCAGCACGGTGCCGTAATTGGACGCGCTGGTCACGCTGTGGCCGCTGGGGAACGAGTAGCCAGAGGCCGTCTCCACCGGTACGATCTCAGCAGAGCGGACCCAGGGCCGGTACACGCAGAAAGTCAGCTTCAGCAGCTGCATCAAAAACCGGTTGACCGCTATGTTGAGGAACAGGTACGATCCGGTCTTTTTGTCCACGGCCCAGAATAGGATGCAGGCCAGCATCCAGATGAAGATGCCGTAGGACAGGTCACTGATCTGCAAAAAGAAGTCGTTCAGCACGCCGCCGGTGGCGTCTCTGAATTTTTGCAGCAAAAGCAGATATTGCAGGTCCATATTCCTTTGCCCCCTCCATTTCCTTCTTCAAAAGTGTTATCCGCCTGCTTACGGGGCGAGGACAAATCCGCCGCCGTGGCAGACGACCTTCGCCCCGCAGGCACATGTGGTCGTCCAGCCCTCCGTGATCTGCACGTCATATATGGTCATGTGGCATACCGGGCAGCTGGCGTCGAGCCTCCTTCCCACGGGGACGGCGGGTTCCGGAATCCCTCCCCCGGTAACGCCCTCCAGAACGTCCTCGTCCAACAGGGCGTCCTTGTTCTGCTGATTTTCTCTCATGACAGTTCCTCCTTTTTTCCTTTCAGTTCTTCTTTTGATCGCTCACTGGACGACATTTTCCCCGTGGGCGTCCAGCCCTGCAGGGGATGTACGCAGGAGCATGAGCGCCACCAGCCACCGGCTGGCGGCGCTTTCCCATTCTTCCTACTTCTTGCCTTTCTTGACCAGCTCCTGTACAGTCACAATGGTGCACACCAGGTTCGTCACGGACAGCACATCCACAGGGATTTCTTCTCCCGGCATAGTCGTGCGTTCACCCTTCACTGGTTCTTATAGTGGAGACAGTAGTATGTACCCCCGCTGACCACGGCGTGAATGCAGTGTGCACATGTCTGCTCGCTACCGTCCTCACGGGAAAAGAACGGGCATGAGCCATTGGCCTGGACCTGGGGCGCGCCCAGCTCCTTCGCCATGTCCCCGGTCACCTCCATCGTGCCGCCCAACACCTTCTCCAGATCTTTCTCGTTCAGTTCTGCCATGTTCATTGCTCCTTTTCTATTTTTATGCGCCGGCTGGCTCTGTGTCCAGCCTTTGCCGCGCCACCAGCTCAGCGAAAAAGCCGTCCGCAGCGATCAGCTCGTCGTAGGTGCCGTCCTCCACGATATGGCCTCCGTCCAGCACGATGATCCGGTCGCAGTGACGGATGGTGCTGAGCCGGTGGGCTATCACGATGCGGGTGCATTTGAGCTTATCCAGGGACTCGGACACCACACGCTGGGTAATGTTGTCCAGGGCGGAGGTGGCCTCGTCGAACAGCAGGATGCGGGGCTTGGGAGCGATGGCACGGGCAATGAGAAGCCGCTGGCGCTGGCCGCCGGAGATGCCGCCGCTGCCCTCGGATATCAGCGTGTGCATCCCCATGGGCATACGCCGGATGTCCTCCGCCACGCCCGCCATCTCCGCCGCCTCCCAGGCGTCGTCCATGGTCAGCCACGGCGCGGAGAT
>CANQIH010000149.1 GCA_947624035.1 uncultured Oscillospiraceae bacterium
TTATTCCGCCTCCACACCCCCGTCGAAACCATTGCAGCCCCTCGTCGGCGCTCGGTCCGCGGCCTCCCTTTGCCGGCAGGCCAGGCCTTCCGCGTTATATCCGAGTGTTTCGCGAAGCGTGAGAACGAACTTACTGAATCATGCCTTTTTCGGCTCGGGGTATTCCTCGCCGAAGGTGTCCACCGTGACCTTGTTCATGATCTGCGGGGTCAGGGGCTTGTCGCCCCAGCCGGTCTTGGTGGCCGCGATCTTATCCACCACATCCATGCCCTCCAGCACCTGGCCGAAGGCGGCGTACTGCCCGTCCAGATGGGGGGCGTCCTCGTGCATGATGAAAAACTGGCTGCCGGCGGAGTCGGGGTCCATGGCCCGGGCCATGGAGAGGACGCCGCGGGTGTGGCGCAGGTCGTTGGTATAGCCGTTGGCGGCGAACTCGCCGGGGATCTGATACCCCGGGCCGCCGGTGCCGTTGCCCTTGGGGCAGCCGCCCTGGATCATAAAGCCGGGGATGACCCGGTGGAAGATGAGGCCGTTATAGAAGCCCTTGTTCACCAGACTGATGAAGTTGTTCACGGTGTTGGGCGCGATCTCGGGATAGAGCTCCGCCTTGATGACCCCGCCGTCGAACATCTTGATGGTCACGATCGGATTTTTCATGCGTTGATCTCCTTCATTTTTCGGTCGATCTCGCGGCGGGCGCTCTTTTCCGCCGCGTCGTTGCGCTTGTCATAGAGCTTTTTGCCCTTGCAGAGCCCCAACTCCACCTTCACCAGGCTGTCCTTGAAGTACAGGCTCAGGGGCACCAGCGCCAGGCCCTCCTGCTGCACCTTGGAGCCCAGGCGGGTGATCTCCCGCTTGTGCATGAGAAGGCGCCGGTCCCGGTCCGGGTCCGCGTTGAAGTAGCTGCCCTGCTTATAGGGGCTGATGTGCATGCCGTGGACCCATAGCTCCCCGTTTTTCACCCGGGCGTAGCAGTCCTTGAGATTCAGGGTCCCGGCCCGGACGGACTTGACCTCCGTGCCGGTGAGCTCGATGCCCGCCTCGTAACGGTCCAGCACGAAATAGTCGTGCAGTGCTTTTCGGTTGGCCGCGATCTGCTTCGTGCCCTTGCCCTTGACCGGCATCGCCCTCACCTCCTCCGGTATGCAAGTTCATTATAGCGTACTTTCCAGGATTTATCAAACGGTTCCGCCCACTGTTTGAAAAAAGTTTACAGACACGATAGCACACGCTCACCGCGAAAACCAGCGTTTCAGCTCGGATATGGCCGCGCCGTCCATGAGACACCGCCCCTGCTCCCGGGCGTGGACCTCCCAATCCGCCGTGACGCCGGCGGGCGTCCCCCACGCCCGGAGCGCCGGTGACGCCGCCTCCGGCGCCGCCGTCAGTATGTATCCGTCCGCCCCCGCGTCATAGAGGGAGCTCGGCCCGTCCGGGCAGGCCAGGGCCCCGGCCAGCAGCGATTCCAGCTCCGGGAAGGCGAAGGCCAGCCGCTGCCGGGCGGCGGGACGGGCAATGATGAGCGCGTCCCCGCCCGCGGCGAAGCACTCCGCCTCCACGTCCGGCCAGGGCGTCAGGCCCCGGTCTGTCAGGGCCTGCCGGACCAGCGCCAGCAGCCCCGGCCGGTCCGGGACGTCCTCCCCCGAAAACCATATGGACACCGCCGTCGCCGCCGCCTGAACAGTCCGCATGATACGCCCTTCCTCCCGGACAAAATACTGTACGGAACGATTATAAGCCAAAATTCTTTGCCCTGTACATAATAAAAATGTGGAAATCCGGGCGGATGCGTGTTATACTGGTCGAAAAAGGAATTATGTAACCTTATTGACGAGGTGGACTATGGACTATACGGAAAAGGCGATCCGCCGTGTGAACCGGTACGAGGGCATCGTCGTGGACGTGGACGTGGACCTGGTGCGCCTGCCGAACGGCGGGGAATCCTTCCGGGAGGTGGTGCGCCACCCGGGCGGCGTGTGCGTGGCCGCAGTGGACGAGGACGGCCGGGTGGCGGTGGTGCGGCAGTTCCGCTATCCCCTGGGGGACCACCTTCTGGAGCTGCCCGCCGGGAAGCTGGAGAAGGGCGAGGAGCCCATGCCCGCCGCCGTGCGGGAGCTCAGCGAGGAGACGGGCCTGGAGGCGGAGAACTGGCGGGAGCTGGGCGTGCTGTACACCTCCCCCGGCATCTCCACGGAGCGGCTATATCTATATCTCGCCACCGGCCTGCGCCGGGGCGAGGCGCACCCGGACCCCAACGAATTTCTGGACGTGGAATGGATGCCCCTGGCGGAGCTGCGAGCCCTTGCCATGGACGGCTCCATCCGGGACGCCAAGACCGTGGCGGGCGTGCTGAAGGCGGCCGCCATTCTGGGCGATTGATTTTCTTGCTAGTATGTGGTAAAATAGGAAAGCTATCTGTGGAAATATCCCTGAAAACCACGGAATAACGACAAGATCGGGAGCATTTATGGAAAAGTATGTTATTCAGGGCGGTAACCCCCTGCACGGCGAGGTAGAGATATCCGGCGCGAAAAACGCGGCCGTGGCCATCATCCCCGCCGCCATCATGGTCAAGGGCGTATGCCGGCTGGAGAACCTGCCGGCCATCAGCGACACGGACACCCTGCTGCACATCCTGTCCTACATGGGCGCGAAGGTGACCATGATCAACCGCTCCACGGTGGAGCTGGACTGCACCCACGTGAACATGGACGCGCTGCCGGAGCGGATGTGGGACCTGACCCGCCGTATCCGGGCCAGCTATTACCTCATCGGCGCCATGCTGGGCCGCTTCGGCCAGGCATGCAGCACCATGCCCGGCGGCTGCAACTTCGGCGATAGGCCCATCGACCAGCACATCAAGGGCCTCACGGCCCTGGGCGCGACGGTGGACGTGTCCGGCGGCTTCATCCGTGCGTCCGCCAAGGAAGGACGGCTCAAGGGCGCCCCTGTCTACTTCGACAAGGTCTCCGTGGGCGCCACCATCAACATCATGATCGCCGCCGCCACGGCGGACGGCATGACGGTCATCGGCAACGTGGCCCGTGAGCCCCACATCGTGGACCTGGCCAACTTCCTCAACTCCATGGGCGCGGACGTGCGCGGCGCGGGCACCGACTCCATCAAGATCCGCGGCGTGAAGCACCTGCACGGCGGCACCTACACCCTCATCCCCGACCAGATCGAGGCTGGCACCTACATGGCGGCGGTGGCCGCCGCGGGCGGCAGCGTCCGGCTGAGCAACGTCATCCCCAAGCACCTGGAGTGCATCTCCTCCAAGCTGCGGGAGATGAACGTCCAGATCGAGGAGGGGGACGACCACGTCATCGTCCGCCGGGACGGCCCCCTGCACCACACCAACATCAAGACCAAGCCCTACCCCGGCTTCCCCACCGATATGCAGCCCCAGATGACGGCGGTGCTGTGCTGCGCCCCGGGCCGGAGCGTGGTGACGGAGGCCGTGTGGAACGGCAGCCGTTTCAAGTATGTGGGCGAGCTGAAAAAGATGGGCGCCCACATCGAGGTGGAGGACCAGTCCGCCTTCCTGGAGGGCGTGGACCGGCTCACCGGCTCGGTGGTCCGGGCCTGCGACCTGCGGGCCGGCGCGGCCATGGTCATCGCGGGCCTCGCCGCCGACGGCGTCACCAAGATCGAGGACATCAACTATATCGAGCGCGGCTACCAGAACCTGGTGGGCAAGTTCCGCGCTCTGGGCGCGGACATCCGCTGCGTCGACGAGCCGGAAGAGGAGGATGACCTCCTCCCCGAGGACCTGAACGCCGGCTGACATGCGCCTCACTGTATTCGCCAGCGGCTCCACCGGCAACTGCGCCCTGATCCGGGGCGGCGGGCGGAGCGTCCTGGTGGACGCGGGCATATCCGCCCGGCGCATCTGCGCCTCTCTCCGGTCCGTGGGCCTGGAGCCCGGCGATCTGGACGGCATCTTCATCACCCACGAACACGCGGACCACGTCTCGGGGCTCACGGTGCTCACCCGGCAGCATCCCCTGCCGGTCTATGCCCCCGGGGCGGTGGCGGACGCGCTGCGTCTGGCCATTCCGGGGGCCGGCGCATTTGTGCGGAGGATGGACCCGGAGGTGCCCCTGAGCCTGGGCTGCCTCACCGTGACCGCCTTCCCCACCCCCCATGACACACCGGAGAGCTACGGCTACCGGCTGGAGGCGGACGGTGCGGTCCTGGCCTGGGCCACGGACACCGGCTGCGTCACGGACACCATGCTCCGGTACTTCGACGGGGCGGACGCGGCCCTCGTCGAGGCCAACCACGACGTAGACATGCTCCGTATGGGCCCCTACCCCGCCTATCTCAAGCGCCGCATCCTCTCGGACAGCGGCCACCTCTCCAACGCGGAGTGCACGTGGCTGGCCGCCGTGCTGGCGGAGCGGGGCACCCGGAAGATCATCCTGGGGCACATCTCCAAAAACAACAACCTGCCGGGCCTGGCCCGGCGCACGGTGGCCCGGGCGTTGGACGGCAGCGGCGCGGAGCTCTATGTGGCGCCGGAGGCCGGGTGCCTGGACCTGGAGATCGAGCCATGCTGCGTGTGACCGTGCTGTGCCAGGGCCGGCTGAAGGAGAGCTGGTACATCGACGCCTGCCGGGAGTACCTGAAACGCCTGGGCGCGTACTGCAAGGCGGAGGTGCTGGAGCTGCCCGAGAACGGCGATATGGCCCCCCGCATCCCCAAGGGCGCGTACGTGATCGCCCTGTGCATCGAAGGGAAAAAGCTGGACAGCCCTGGCCTGGCCGCCATGATCGACAAGCTGGCCGCCGGGGGCGAGAGCCGGCTCTGCTTTCTCATCGGCGGGTCCGACGGGCTCACGGAGGACGTGAAAGCCCTGGCTGACTTCCGCCTTTCCATGTCGGACATGACCTTCCCCCACCACCTGGCGCGGGTGATGCTCTTGGAGCAGATATACCGGGCGTTCACCATCAGCGCCGGTGCCAAGTATCACAAGTAAACTCGCCCCGGCGCGGCCGGGGTCAAATATGAGGTAGATCGACATGCAGTCCTGGGGTTTTCACAAGTATGGGCAGACCTATGACGCCTGGCCCCGCACGCCGGAGGGGGAGACGGAGGAGCCCGCGTTCCTCGTCCACTGCTCCCCGCTGGACATGGAGGCTGAGATGCTCCAGTCCATGCTGGAGGCATACGGCATCCCCACCTTCCAGCAGCTGCCGGGGGCGGGCGCGTTCGGAAAGGTCATACTGGGCATGAGCGGCAACGGCATAGACATATACGTGCCCCAGAGCCGCCTCGCGGAAGCGCAGGAACTATTGAAAGGAGAACCGGTCGATGACGAACTACAGGAGTGAATACGAGCGCTGGCTGGACAGCCCCGCCCTCTCTGACGCGGAGTGGAAGGAGCTGGACGCCATACGGGACAACGAGGACGAGATCAAGAGCCGTTTCCGGGGCCCACTGGAATTCGGCACCGCCGGTCTGCGGGGCGTCATGGGCGCCGGTCTCAACCGGATGAACGTCCATGTGATCCGCTGGGCCACCCAGGCCTTCGCGTCCCTCATCCTGGCGGAGGGCGGCGAGGCCCGCCGCAAGGGCGTGGCCATCGCCTACGACTGCCGCCTCAACAGCCCGGAGTTTGCCAAAGAGGCCGCCTGCGTGTGCGCGGCCAACGGCATCCACGTGCGCATCTTCGACGAGCTGC
>CANQIH010000150.1 GCA_947624035.1 uncultured Oscillospiraceae bacterium
TCATCGGCTACGCGGGCATCATCTTCGTCATGTTCAGCGGCGCCCGCCGGCTGGAGATACGGCAGAACAAGAATTACGGCAGGGACCCGGAATATCAGAAGTACGTGAAGACCGTGCCCATCCTGCTGCCCTTCGTGCCCCTGTACAGCGTGGAGAAGTATAAGTGGCTGGTGGCATAGCCCATTCCATCCCGGGACGGCGTACTGACGCCCCGCGTACATAGAAAGACGCCCCGCTCAGCGGGGCGTCGTTCTCTTTTTGGTCCGTATACGCGAAGCTTACTCGCCGGGCTCCTCGACCGGGGCCGCTTCCTCTTCCGCGGGGGCCTGGCCGTTCATCTGGGCCCGCAGGGCGTCCTTGGCGCTCTCCGTCTCGGCCGCCTCGGCCCAGTCTTCCTCACAGAGCGACCAGATCGCGTCTTTCAGCGACGTCCCCTCGGGAGCTTTGCCGCCCACCTCAACGATCTGCGTGTCCTCATCAGCCAGCCCGTTCATTATATCCTCGGTGACATAGTAGCCCTCATAGTCGGTGTCATCCTCGTGCAGCACCTTGACCTCGATCTCAAGGTCAAGGGCACAGTTCTCCACTGACTGCACATCCGGCAGGCTGTTCAGGATCGCCTCCGCCAGGGAGGGGCTGCTCAGCTCAAACTCTGCGGACTCGCCATCGGGATCCATAGTCATCTGGGCGGTGATCTGAGACCAGTCCAGCTCGCAGTCCCCGACGAGCTCAGGGAAGCAGGTCATGATAAAATCGTGAAGATCGTCGCCCGCCAGCTCATAGGCAAGGGCGCCGTCACTCTCCTGGGCGCCCAGAAGGTCGTCGCCCAGCGCCGCCAGATGCATAGCCATCGCCGTGGAAAAATCACAGAAGGCGTCATCCGGCGCCTCGTCATAACGTCCGATCTCCGTCAGTTCGCCGGAGCCGCAATAGACGCCCACATCGGGGACCGCCGCCGCTATGGAAGCCAGATAAGTCTGGCTGGCAGAGGCAATCACTTTGAACGTGGCGGACGAAGCGAGGGTGCCGTCAGCAAAGGCGGCGTCCCCGTTGGTAAGGTACACGTTGAAACTATCCTCGTACCCGGTGCCGGTCACCTTGCCGGACAGCTTCCCGTCGACGCTGACTATGCTGTCAGCCGCGTCACTCAGGTTCAGGGCCACCTTCCAGGCCGCCTCCTTCAGATCGGGCCCTCCGCCGGCCGCACAGGCGCCGGCGCACAGGCTCATGCACATCAGAGCCGCCAGGATAAAACTGAAAATGCGCTTTTTCATGGTCTATCTCCTTTTCATTTTTTGGATCGCCGTCCGTTGTTTATATCCCCATTTGTGGATTATACCATCGATGCGGTATATTTTCAATCTCGATCGCGGGAAAAGCGCCGTCCCGCGCCGGGCGGCAGGTGACAACCGGCGGCGGGCGGTGTATAATGAGAAAGACGCCCCGCTCAGCGGGACGTCTTTCTCTTTTTGGTCCGTATGCGCGAAGCTTACTCGCCGGGTTCCTCGACCGGGGCCTCTTCCTCCTCCGCGGGGGCCTGGCCGTTCATCTGGGCCCGCAGGGTGTCCTTGGCGCTCTCGGTCTCGGCCGCCTCGGTCCATTCGGGCTCAAAGAGCGCCCAGACCATATCGGCCAGAGACGGCGCCGCGGGGCACTCGCCCTCCGCTTCGGCGTACTCTATAGCATCCTCGTGGGCCAACTGGTCGAACGATTCTTTCGTGAAATGATAGTCTTCGTATCCGTTATCATCCTCGTCCATCGCCTTGACGCTGATACTGATATCCAGCGCGGCGTTCTCCACCGACTGCGCACCCTGCAGGCCGCCAAGGATCGCCTCCGCCAGGGAGGGGCTGCTCAGGTCGATGTACACGACAAAGCCGTAACGGGGCTCTGTATTCATCTGGGCGCTGATCTGGGACCAGTCCAGCTCACAGCCCTTGATGATCTCAGGGCAGCAGGCCGTGATGAGATCGCGCAGATCGTCGCCCGCCAGCTCATAGGTGAAGACGCCGTCATTCTCCTGGGCGCCCAGAAGGTCGTCGCCCAGCGCCGCCAAATGGGTGGCTGTGGGTGTGGTGGGATCATTGAAGATATCCGCCGCTGCCTCGTCATAATGCTCATAGACTGCGGTCCCCTCTTCGACGTCTTCATATATGCGATAAACGCCCGTCTCGGGGTACATCGATGCCAGATGACGCTCTGAAATAGAGTTGTTATGATAATACTTTGTGTCCGAGAAACGGTTGCCATCGGCGTAGATGGCATCTGTGCTGGAAATGGCTACGGGGTGGTTCCCGCCGGAGCCGGGGCCGGTCACATCGCCGGAGATCTCCCCTTCGACGCTGACCACAACGCCGGCCGCGTCATTCAGGTTCAGGGCCACCTCCCAGGCCGCGTCCTTCAGGTCGGGCTCCCCGCCGGCCGCGAACGCGCCGGCGCACAGGCTCATGCACATCAGAGCCGCCAGGATAAAACTAAAAATGCGCTTTTTCATGGTTTGTCTCCTTTTCTTTTTTCCTCGGGACTGCCGTCAGCTGTCAGCTTTTCCCGTTCATCTTATTATACAAATAAAGGCAGGGGGACCGGCCGTCCAATTTCGCCGTTCCCCCTGCTATTTTCGCTCGTTTCACTCTTTCACGGACAGACTGAGCTGGGCCGTGAAGCGCCCGTCTCTCCGCTCCGTATGGAGATCGCCCTCATACCGGGACGCCAGGTCGTTCAGTATCTGTATGCCGTAGCCCGTGCCGGAGCTCTCCCGTGGGGGCGTGCCATCCGGCACGGTGTTGACGCACCTGATGACCACATACCCCCGCACGACGCCGCCGGAGAGTTCCACGCGCCGCTCCGCCGCCCCGGAGGACCCCCGGATGGCGTTGTCCATCAGGTTGGACAGGGCCCTGCACAGGTCGATACGGTCTATGGGCAGCTCACCGGGCAGCATGAGCCGCACATCGAACTGTACGCCCTCCTTTTCACAGGCGGCCTCCTTTTCCGCCAGCACAGCGTTGACCACCGGCACGGCGCAGTACGGCCGGACCCGGGTGGCCTGCAGGCTGTCCGACACCTCCTGCAGGAGCTTTTCCGCCTCGGCGGAGTTCCCCTCCCGCAGCAGGGCCACGGCGGAGGACAGCAGATTATTGTAGTCGTGGCGCAGCTTGCTCAGCTCCTCCTGCCGGGCCTCCACATCGCGGAAATACTGCCGTTCCAGCTCTGAGGCCTGCCGGAACTGGAGCAGCCGCTCCGCCATGGCCTCCCGGTCCGACCGGCTGATGAAGATGATGGCCGCCGCCAGGGCGGAGCAGAACAGGCTGATGAACACCATGATATAGTTCCAGCCGATGTAGCCGTCGCTGGTGTAGTTGCCGGCGGAGAGGATGAACACCAGGAAAAACGGGACCTCCATCAGCAGAAACAGGATGTAGGTGCCCCATTGGGACCGGCCCCGCTCCATCCGGTTCACCCTTTGCCACAGCCAGCACATCCCCGGCATCAGCGTGATGAACAGCATGTCCGTCAGCACGCTGGCCATCGCCATGTCCGGCTGGCTGAAGTCCAGGCTGAACGGCCGGCCCGTCAGGCGTGTGCACACGTTCAGGTAGATCATGTCCGCCAAAAACATGGTCACGAGAAGCAGCGTGGCGGCGCACAGCCGCTTCCAGGGCTTCCCCCCGTAGAGCAGATACGCCAGCAGCAGGAGCAGAGCTATGTGCAGCGTCTCGATGGCGTCGGTCCACCAGCCACGGGGAAAAAACACCTTCGGCGCCACGCTGGAAGCAGTCCAGATGGTCAGGATCAGAGCCCGGAAGCCTATCCCGTGCCGGTCGCTCCGGGGCGGCAGCATCTTGTCCAGAAACAGGGCGAAGAAGGGCGCCGGTATCATCTGGCCCAGAAATGAGATCGTTCTGTAGATCATGCGCAGTCCCCTTTACAGCACCTTTCCGCCGATGCAGCGGAAAAACGCCTCCCGTGCCGCCTGGGCACGGGCCCGGCTCACGGGGACGGACCCGCCGCCCCGCAGCAGGAGCGCCCGGGGCTCCATCCTCTCCACCTGCTCCATGTTCACGAGAAAGCTCTTGTGGCACTGGATGAACTGCTCCGGCAGCCCGGCCTGGAGGGCGCTGAGCTTTTCGTAGACCGTCAGCGTCTCGCCGGAGACGGTGTGGACGTGGGCGGTGTGGTTGCGGCTCTCTATGTACCGGATGGACATGGCCGGCACAGTGACTGCCCGGCCATGCACCGAGATGGTCAGCTCCCGGCGGGCGGACCGGACGCGCATCAGCTTGTCCAAATACCGCCCCAGCAGGGCGGCGTCCACCGGTTTGGTCAGGTATCCGGCCACATTGGCCTCCTCCAGGAGGATGTGCTGGGCGTAATCGGTGTAGCCAGTGACGTACACCACCGCCACCTGCGGCGCGGAGCGGTAGAGGGCCGTGGCGCACTGGAGGCCGCTGGGCCGCTCCTCAAAGGATATGTCCATCAGCACCGCATCCAGCTCGCCGCCGGCCCCGGCGTCCACGGCTCTCAGGAAGTCCTCCGGCGCGCTGTACAGCGACACGGGGCCGACGCGCCCATCCCGGTCCAGCAGCGCCCCCATCTGCGCCAGAAAGACGGGGTCGTCGTCACATACGGCCATGTTCAGCATATCCTCACACCTCCTGTGGTCAGACTGTATCACGATCTGCTCATACCACAGCCCCGGCAGGGACTGTGGTATAATAGCCGCTCTGCGGCTATTATACCATTATACCATCGCCGCGGTCTGCTTTCAATCTCGATCGCCGGGCGGCAGGTGACAACCGGCGGCGGGCGGTGTATAATAGCGGTCAGACTTCAAAAGGACGGCGCAGCATGAACGACCGAAAGAAAGACCCCGGGGCCATCCAGGTCCGGGGCGCGCGTGTGCACAACCTGAAAAACATCGACGTGGACATCCCCCTCCATGAGATCGTGGGCGTGGCGGGGGTGTCCGGCTCCGGCAAGTCCTCCCTGGCCCTGGGGGTGCTGTACGCCGAGGGCTCCCGGCGGTACCTGGAATCCCTCAGCACCTACACCCGCCGGCGCATGACCCAGGCCGCGGCGGCCCAGGTGGACGAGGTGCGGTACATCCCCGCGGCCCTGGCGCTGCACCAGCGGCCGGGCGTGCCGGGCATCCGCAGCACCTTCGGCACCTCTACGGAGCTGCTGAACTCCCTGCGGCTCATGTTCTCCCGGCTGGCCAGCCACCGCTGCCCCAACGGCCACTACCTGCCGCCCACCCTGGACGTGGCGGCGGAGAGGCCCATGTTCTGCCCGGAATGCGGGGAGCGGGTCTACGCCCCCGGCGCGGAGATGCTGGCCTTCAACAGCCAGGGGGCCTGTCCCGCCTGCGGCGGCACCGGCGTGGTGCGCACCGTGGACCGGGCCACCCTAGTGCCGGACGAATCCCTCACCATCGATGAGGGGGCCGTGGCGCCCTGGAACAGCCTCATGTGGTCGCTGATGACCGACGTGTGCCGGGCCATGGGCGTACGCACGGACGTGCCCTTCCGGGAACTCACCGACGCCGAGCGGGACATCGTGTTCAACGGCCCCGCCGAGAAAAAGCACATCCTCTACCGCTCCAAGAGCACCGAGGAGTTCGCGGAGCTGGATTTCACCTACTTCAACGC
>CANQIH010000151.1 GCA_947624035.1 uncultured Oscillospiraceae bacterium
CTCCGGCTTCATCTCATAGAGCCGGACCTTCATCCCCCGCCGGGCCAGCTGCCAGGCGGCCTCGCTGCCGGCGAGACCCGCGCCCACCACGGATATGTCTGCCATCAGCTCTGCTCCTTTTTCTTCCGGGCGGAGGCCGTCTTTTTGGGGGCCGCCGTCTTTTTCGTTCCGGCCGCGCTCTTGGCCTTGGACGCCGTTTTCTTAGTCTTGGCCGCGGGCTTTGCCTCCTCCGCGGCGGCCTCGGTCTCGCCCTCGCCCTCCTTGGACGCGGATGCCGTGCTGCGGCGGCGGTAGCCCCGCTTGTCCTCCGGCAGGAAGTTCTCGCACTGCTCGTTGATGCAGAAGGGCTTCCGCTGGCCCTTTCCGGCCAGCTTGAACATGGTCTTGCCGCAGACGGGACAGACCTCCTTGGTGGGCACGTCCCAGCTCATGAAGCCGCACTCCGCGCCCTTTTCACAGGCATAATAGGGGTAGCCCTTCTTGGAGGTGCGCTTCAGGATGCGGCTGCCGCACTTGGGGCACTTGCCGGGCATCTCCACCACCACGGGCATGGTGAAGCTGCAGTCCGGGTAGCCCGGGCAGGCCAAAAACCGGCCGAACCGGCCCGACTTGACCACCAGGTTCCGCCCGCAGTTGGGGCAGATCTCGCTGGACACCTCGTCCGGGACCTTGATGTGCACGCCCTGAAGGGCGTCCTCCGCCTTGTCCAGAGAGTCGGAAAAGCCGCCGTAGAACTGGCCGAGCACGGCCCGCCAGTCGGCCTCGCCCTCCTCCACCTTGTCCAGGTCGCTCTCCATCCGGGCGGTGAACTTCACGTCCACGATGTCCGGGAACCGCTCCTCCATGAGCTCCGTCACGGTCTCCCCCAGGGGGGTGGGCTTGAGGTATTTTCCGTCCTTGACCACGTACTCCCGGGCGGTGATGGTGGTGATGGTGGGGGCATAGGTGCTGGGCCGGCCGATGCCCTTCTCCTCCATGGCCCGGATGAGGGTGGCCTCGGAGTACCGGACAGGCGGCGAGGTAAAATGCTGCTCCCGGTCCAGCTTATCCAGGGCCAGGCCCTGGCCCTCGGTCAGCTCCGGCAGGGGCTTTTTCCCACCGGCGCTCTCCTCGTCAGAGCTCTCGTCCTCGTCCCGGTTGTCCTCGTATACCGCGGTGTAGCCCGGGAAGGCGATCTTGGAGTGGGATGCCCGGAAGATATATCCCGCGCTGAGCACGTCCACGGTGATGTTGTCATAGACGGCGTTGGCCATCTGGCTGGCCGTGAACCGGCCCCAGATGAGCCGGTAGAGCCGGTACTGCTCACCGGTGAGGCTCTGCTTCACCCGCTCCGGGGTCAGCTCCGGGATGCTGGGCCGGATGGCCTCGTGGGCGTCCTGGGCGTTGGAGCCGGTCTTGAACTTCCGGGGCTTGCCGGGGTAGTATTCCGGGCCGTAGTGCTCGGTGATGAACCGCCCGGCGGCGGCCAGGGCGTCCTCCGACAGGCGCAGGGAATCGGTACGCATATAGGTGATGAGGCCCACGGTGCCCTCGCCCGCGATGTCCACGCCCTCATAGAGCTGCTGGGCGATGCTCATGGTCCGCCTTGGCGTCATGCCCAGGCGGCGGGAGGCCTCCTGCTGGAGGGTGGAGGTGATGAAGGGGGGCGAAGGGCTGCGCTGCTTCTTGCCGTGCTTCACAGCGCTCACGGTGAAGGGCTTGCCCTCCACGGCCTTCACCACAGCGTTCACGTCCTCCTCGCTCTTGAGCTCCACCTTTTTCTGAAGCGTGCCGTGGAATTGGGCGGTGAACTTCTCCTTTTTCTCCGTCTCCAGCGCGGCGGTCAGGTACCAATACTCCTCCGGCTGGAAGTTCTGTATCTCCCGCTCCCGGTCCAGGACCATCCGGGTGGCCACGGACTGGACCCGCCCGGCGGACAGGCCCTTGCGGATCTTCCGCCACAGCAGCGGGCTCAGCTTATAGCCCACGATGCGGTCCAGGATGCGCCGGGCCTGCTGGGCGTCCACCAGGTCCTGGTCGATGTCCCGGGGATGGGCGATGCCGTCCTGCACCACTTTTTTCGTGATCTCGTTGAAGGTGACCCGCCGGGCCTTGTCGTTTGGCAGGTCCAAAAGCTCCCGCAAATGCCAGGAGATGGCCTCGCCCTCCCGGTCAGGGTCCGTCGCGAGATAGACGGTGTTGGCCCTTTTGGACGCCTTGCGCAGGCTGTCGATGACGTCCTCCCGGCCCTTCACGGGCTGGTAATCCGGCTCAAAGCCGTGCTCGATGTCCACGCCCATGGTGTTCTTCGGCAGATCCCGCAGGTGGCCCATGGAGGCCACCACCTTATATCCGCCGCCCAGATACCGCTCGATGGTCCGCGCCTTCGCGGGGGACTCCACGATCACAAGATCGGTCTTCGTACTTGCCGCCATCACATTTCCTCGCTGTCTATAGGTTCGCGCTCACTTGATGCGCGTATACCGCTTCCCCGCTCCCTGGGCCACATAGCCCGTCACCTGGAGCATGGTCAGCGCCGCCAGGGTCTCCCGGGCGGACAGCCCTGCCGCCGCGATGATGTCGTCGGCATGCATGTCCCGCGCCGTCATGGCCCGCAGCACCGCCTGCTGTAAAGGGGGAAGCGCTTTCAGCGCGTCGTCCGAAAGCTTTTCCGGCGCGCGCTCCTTCCTTTCCGTGAGGTCAATATAAACTATGTCCTCTGGCTTGTCAATCTGTTTTTTAATAGGTATAGCCGCCGCGCTCAGCGGAGAAAGGCCGGTCCGGCCGCTGTAGGCCTCCAGCACCTCCGCCCCGCTGGTCACCGGCACGGCCCCCTGGGCGATGAGGGCGTTGCACCCGGCGCTGGCCGCCGCGTCCGCGTTGCCGGGCACGGCGAACACGTCCCGGTCCTGCTCCAGAGCGTGGCCGGCGGTGTTCTGGGTGCCGCTGTGCAGGGGCGACTCCACCACCACGACGCCTAGGGACAGGCCCGTGATGATGCGGTTTCGCACCTTGAAGTCCTGTGGGAACGTCCGGCTATGGGGCGGGTACTCGCTGATGAGGCAGCCCTGGGCCTTCACGGCCTCGAAGAGCTTCTTGTTCTTGGAGGGATACACCTGGTCGATAGCGGTGCCCAGCACGCCCACGGTGAGGCCCCCGGCCCGCAGCGCCGCCTCCATGGCCACGCTGTCGCACCCCTCGGCCAGCCCCGACACCACCAGAGCGCCGCCCTGGGCCAGTTCCCGGCCGATGAGGGACGCCATCTTCACGCCGTAGGGCGTGGCCTTCCTCGTGCCCACCACGCCAAGGGCCAGGGCCTCGTCCACAGGCGGGAGCTTGCCCCAGACATAGAGTACGGCGGGCGGGTCGGGAATATTCCGCAGCCGCTCGGGGTATGTGGCGTCCTGGAGGGTGAGGATGGATATGCCGTGCTCCTCGCAGAAGGAGATGGTCCGCACGGCCCGGTCCATGGCCTTGTCCGTGAGCCGGTCCGCCTCCGCCGGTTTCACCGGATACGCGGCCAGAAGCTGGTCCTTATCCGCGAAAAAGATGCGCTCCGGCCCGTCCATGGCCTCCAGCAGGCCGTATTTCGTGATGGGCCGCACGCCCGGCACACAGGAGAGCCACACCCAATACTTCAGTCTAGCCATGTTTCTCTCCCCTCAACCGGCCGTGCCCCGCACCATCTCCCACATGGCCACCGCCGCGGCCACCCCGGCGTTGAGGCTTTCCGCCCGGGGCTCCATGGGGATGAGCACGGTGCCCGCGCACATGGCTAAAAGCTCCTCCGTGAGCCCCTTGCCCTCGTTGCCCACCGCCACGGCCACAGGCGCGGGGGGCAGGGTGCGGATGTCCATGGCCCCGGGCCGCAGGGCCGCGCCGTACAGCGGCAGGCCCCGGAGGATGGCACCGAGGCCGGTCATGTCCGTCTTTATCACGCTCTGGCGGAAGATGGCCCCCATAGTGGCCCGGACGGTCTTGGGGTTATAGGGGTCCGCGCAGGCGCCGCACAGCACCACCAGGTCCATGCCAAAGGCGTCCGCCGTGCGCAGCACCGTGCCCACGTTGCCAGGGTCCTGGACGTTCTCCAGCACGATGACCCGCCGGAGCTTTTCCGCGGGCAGCAGAGGGCGCGTCCGCACGGTGAACACCGGCCCGGGGCTGTTTTGCAGCGGCGAGACGGCCTTCAATATCTCCGGCGCCGCCACCCGGCAGGGCAGCCCCGGCAGCTCCTCCGCCGCCAGCACGCAGGTGACCTCCGCCCCGGAGGCCATGGCCTCGTCCAGCATGGTCTGCCCGGCGCAGAGAAATTCCTCCGCCTCCTGCCGGGCCTTCCCGTCGGAGCCCAGGGCGATGAACTTTTTCACCAGCTCATTGTGCCGGGACCGTATGATCTCCATGCCGCCGCCTTTCCATGTGCAGATACTTCAAGATACTTATACGTCAGTATATCGTCTCCGCCGTCCCTTGTCAATTTCTTCCTTGTGCGCCGGCGCCCGGCGGGAACGCCGGGCGGTGACGCTTATTTCGGTCTCCGGAGGGGGTGGCGCTCCCGGAAGGCGGGCAGGGCGGCGATGCCCTGGTCCGTCACGGGCCGTATCCACCGGCCGGAGTAGAGGTGCCGCTGCATGAGGATATAGCGGATGGGCTCGTCGATGTAGCAGCAGAGGAAGATGGCCCAATAGGGCAGCTTCAGCAAGAAGCCGGATGAGAGCACGCATGGCAGCACCATGGCGTACATGAACGCGATCTCCAGCACCGTGCCGGTGACGGCGTCGCCGCTGGCCCGGTAGGTGTCGTTTTGTATCCAGTTGCCCATGCGGATGACGGAGACCACCACGTAGATGCTGAGCATCCGCACCCCGGCGTCATAGGAGGGCCCCGCAAGGCTCATGCCCGTGAGGATGGGCCGCCGCAGGCTCAGCACGGCCAGGCCCACCATGAAGATGAACCCGCTGCACATGTACACCAGCCGCTTGGCCCGCTGGTAGGCCTCCTCCAGCTCCCCGGCCCCCACGCAGGTGCCCACCAGCACGGAGGCCGCGCTGGAGAACCCGGCGAAAAAGCCGATGATGAGCCCTTCCAATGTCCTGAACACCGCCAGGGCGGCGATGACCTCCTCGGGCTGGCGGCCCAGAGTGACGTTGATGACCATGTTCCCGATACCGATGAGCACCTCGTTGCAGATGATGGGGAAGCACTTGGTGAAGTAGGCCCGCAGATGGGCCCCGGTCCACCGGAAGTGCTGCCGCACCCGGAAGAGGTAGGGAAATCCGGTCTTATAGGCCAAAAGGTAGATGGTCAGCACGTTCACGGCTGCGGCACAGGTGGTGGCCAGGGCCGCGCCCCGGATGCCCATGGCCGGCGCGCCCAAATGGCCGTAGATGAACACCCAATTGAGGAACAGGTTCGTGCCCACGGAGGCCATGGACGCCGCCATGGGGATGCGCACCCGCTCCGTGGACCGGAGCATGGCGCTCATAGCCATGGACCAGACCTGCATGATGTAGGCAAAGCCCACGATCCGCAGGTACTGCACGCCGATGTCCCGGATGGCGGTCTTGTCGGTGTACACCCGCATCACCAGCCCCGGCGCGAAGATGGCCAGGCACCCGAACACCAGCGCCACGGTCATCATGCACATCCATGTCATGCCAT
>CANQIH010000152.1 GCA_947624035.1 uncultured Oscillospiraceae bacterium
TCGATCTCCACGCCCGCGGGCAGCTCCAGGCTCATCAGGGCCTCCACCGTCTTCTGGGTGGGGTTCATGATGTCGATCAGACGCTTGTGGGTACGGCGCTCGAACTGCTCCCGGCTGTCCTTGTTGACGTGGGGGGAGCGCAGGATGGTGACGACCTCTTTCCGGGTGGGCAGAGGGATGGGACCGGAGACCCGCGCCTCGGTGCGTTTGGCGGTCTCCACGATGGTCTCGGCAGCCTTGTCGATCAGTTGATGGTCGTAGGCCTTGAGGCGGATGCGGATCATTTTTTTGGATGCCATTTCTTTCCTCCATCAATTTTGTACGAGTTTTACGTTTTCCCGCACGGTCGCCGCGCTTTTGTACACCGTTCCGTGCGTATCAGACCCTGTCCCAAAAAACATACCGGCCAAGCCGGTGTTCGGTCCAGACGATATACGCGGTGCTGAAAAGCCCGGTCCGTCCGATTCCAGGGCCACGGGATGGCCCCCGGACTGCTCCCCGGAAGTTCCCGCCCGTCGGCGCAATCTCCCGGTTCATCGCATGGCGCATCGCCCCCGCCGGGGCAGCGCGCCTGATTAATTTAACAAAGTTCCCCCATTCTGTCAAGGGGGAACTTCTTGTTTTTTCCGCATTTTTTAAGGTTTTATAAATTTCCTGTCCACTATCCCGGGCGTTTCTTTACATAACGCGGAAAACCGGCCGTTTTCTGCCCGGAGGCGGGAAAAAGCATATTGCAATTTAACCCAGCAAAGCATATAATGACATTATCGAAAACCACATATTATTAATGTGAAGAAAGGAACGATCATGAAAAAGCGTATCTTGAGCCTGATCCTGGCGGTGCTGACCGTCTTCTCCCTGTGCTCTGCTGCCTTTGCCTCCGACGGCGTGGACAAGGACCCCATCAGCATGAGTCTGGTCCCCGGCGGCGGTGCAAAAGGCAGGGACGTGTTCGACTCCCTGGCGCCCGCTTCCGCGGACCGGCCGGCCACGACTGCCACCTCCGGCAGCTGCGGCGCCAACCTTCGCTGGAGCTTCAACTCCTCCACCGGCGCGCTGACCATCAGCGGCTCCGGCGCGATGTATGACTACACCAACAGCAATCCCCCCTGGTCGAGCCTCAACGTGAAACGCATCGACATCGGCGAATACGTCACCAGCATCGGCGCCTGGGCCTTTGCCGGCCTTGGCAACCTGACGAGTTTCAATTGTTACAACAACGCGAGTCTGCGCAGCATCGGCACCTGCGCTTTCTATAACATCAGCCATAACCTCAGCGGTTCCTGGCCCAAATGGACCATCCCCGGGACCGTCACCAGCCTGGCCGAGGGCGCACTCGCCGGTATCAAGACCGAGGCCTATGTCATAGGGACCAGCACCAGTCAGGGCGTCGCTGCCAGCTACTTCTCCGTCTCCAACGGCGTTCTCTATAACAAGGCCAAGACGAAGCTCCTCCAGTACCCCTCCTACAAGACCTCTACCTACTACAGCATGCCCAGCACGGTCACCGCTGTGGGCAACTACGGTATGCTGGGCGCTTTCGATGTGACGAGCATCTCCCTGTCCTCCAATCTGAAGACCATCGGCATCAAGGGCTTCTACGGCTGCCTGGACCTGACCAGCATCACCATCCCCTCCAGCGTCACCACCATCCGCCAGGGCGCCTTCGCCATGTGCCAGAGCCTGTCCCGGATCACCGTCCAGAGCAACACCTGCCTCATCTATAACCCCACCAACACCAGCGATGAGGATTACCGCTGCGCCCTGGGCGTCCCCGGCAAGACGGTGGTCTATGCCCGCACCGGCTCCACGGCCCACACCTACGCCACCAAGAACGGCTACTCCTTCCAGTCCACCGGCACCATCACCTCTACCACGAAAAACGGCCTGTACACCGAGGGCGGCTATACCTATTATTATAAGAACGGCGTGAAGCAGAAGGGTCTGGTCACCGTCTCCAAAGGCGTGATGTACTTCTGCAACCCCACCGACGGCCACGTATACAAGAACTGCTGGATCCTGGTAAACGGCGTGAAAAAGTACGCCGCCCAAGCGGACGGCAGACTGTACACCGGCTACTGCGCCATTGAGGGCAAGAACTACTACTTCTCCGTGAATGACGGCCACATAATGAAGGGCGGCCTGGTCACCGGCCCGGGCGGCTATCAGTATTACGTGTCGGCCAAGGACGGCCACGCCATGAAGAACGGCTGGGCCCGTGGCAAGCAGGTCAAGGGCACCAACCTCTGGAATTACTACTATCTGGACAGCACCGGCGTGGTGATCCTGGCGGTCCAAAGCCGGACGCAGCCCAACTACAGACCCGTGTGAGCGGGAAAGGAAACAATAAACGCCCGGAGCTTTGAAAAGCTCCGGGCGTTTTCCTGCGTCCTTACAGCTCAAAGGGGTGGGGCATCAGCTGGCTGAGCCGGTAGCTCACATACCGGCCGCCGGAGCGGGTGCACAGCACCTCCATGTCCCCCTGGCCCACGAACTCGCTGAGCACCTGGCGGCAGGCGCCGCAGGGCATGCAGTAGTTCTCCCCCTCACCGTATATGGCGATGCGCACGAACTTCCGCCGCCCCTCGCTGACGGCCTTGACCACGGCGGTGCGCTCGGCGCATATGGTGGAGCCCAGGGCGGCGTTTTCCACGTTGCAGCCGGTGAACACCGACCCGTCGGCACACTCCAGGGCCGCCCCCACGGGAAAGCGCGAATAGGGCACGTAGGCGTTTTTCGCGGCCTCACGGGCCATGTTGAGAAGGTCACGGTCTGTCATATCCTCGTTCTCCCATCTGTAGTATTTGTCTCTTATGTGAGGTCGATGGTCCAGTTCTGTATGTTATAGAATACGCTGTCCTGGGTGGGCTCCAGCCCGGAGATCACGCCCCGGTGGTACAGCGCCTCCGTCCGCTCGAAGCACACGGCCACGATGGGGGCGCTCTGGAGAAGATACTGGCACATCTGCTCCGTGTTGGCGGCCAGCTGGTCCGGGGTGCTGGCCAAAAACGAGCTTATGTACCCCTCCAGGGTGCTGTCCCGGACGCCGCCGTAGTTGAGGGCGGCGCCGGAGGCGAGAAGATAGCTCAGGTCCCAGTCGTTGCATATCTTCACCTCGGCATAGTACATGTCGAAGTCCCCGTCGTGCAGCTCCTGCGCGAAGGTCTCGTAGCTCAGCTCCCGCAGGTTCACCTGCAGGCCCGCGCCGGTGAGCTGGCTCGCGATCATGCGGGCGGCGGACACCTTGGTGCCGCTGTCGGAGCAGACGATGAAGTCGATGGTCCGCTTCACGTTGCCGAACTCGATGATGCCGTCATAGTCCACGTCCGCGGCACCCGCCATGCTCAGCGCCATGTTGAAGGCGTCCATGTTGAAGGACGACGACTGGGCGACGTCCTGGAGATACAGGGGGCTGTTGGGGTGGATGGGCAGCACCGACGGCACCGCCGCGCCGCCCATGGCGGTGTAGACGATGCTGTCCCTGTCGATGGCGTAGGTCATCATGGCCCGGAACTGCATCTGACTGAAGAGGGTGCTGTTCATGTTGAAGCCCACGTAGTGGAGGTTGGTGGTGTCCACATAGCGGGTGATGTTGGAGCTGGAATAGCCAAGGCTGGCGGCCGCGGAGGGGTCGTTGACCACGAGATCGATGAGGGAGTCCTCAAAGGCCTGGAGGATGTCGTCCGCGGCGATGTACTCCTTCAGGGTGATGCTGTCCACGGGCATGTCCTTGGCATAGGGGTGGTTCTCGTCCAGCTGCAGCTGGGTGCCCCGCTTGTTGAACTTGTAGGGCCCCGTGCCGGAGGGCCGGTCCTCCCCGCCGGAGCCGGACTCTATGCAGGGGATGTTCAAAAGCTGGTAGAACCGGAAGTTGGGCTTTGTGAGCACCACCACAAAGGAGTCCTCCCCCTGGCCGTACACCCCGGACACGTTGGCGAACCGGCGGCTGTAGCGGGTGCTGGAGTACATGGCCTGCTGGAGGGAGTACACCGCGTCGGCGGGGGTCATGTGGCCGCCGCTGTGGAAGGAGCGCTCCGTGTCCACGTAGAAAAGCCACGTGAGGCCGTCGTCCGAGGCCCAGTTGGTCACCAGGTTGGGCTGTGCCTCGAAGTTCCTGTCCATGGTCACCAGGGTCTCATAGGCCAGCATGCCCACCATCTTGTTCCAGGTGCTCTCCGCCTTGAAGGGGTTGAAGGAGTCGTCCCGGACGCAGTTGAGGGAGAAGATGTCGTCCGCCTTGTAGGACGGGGCCAGCTCCTGGCCGGTGCTCTGGCCCTGGATGAACTCGGGGCTCTCCTCCCGGATCTCCGCCGCGTCCTCCTCGCTCAGAAGGCTGCACCCCGGCAGGGCCGCGGCCATCACCAATGCCAGCAGGACCGCTGTGAGCTTTCGCAAAACGCCCCGTCTCATAGCGTGATGATGTTGGCCTGGGAGCCCCGGACGGCGCCCATGGCCCGGTGGGACCAGAAGCGGCCCGGGTCGCACATGGTGCAGATGCCCAGCTCGTCTATGTTCTCCTCCGCCAGGCCCAGCTGGAGGAGGCGGCGGTGCACCGCGCCGGGCAGGTCCGTGAGGTACTTCCCCGCCTCGGCCGGGTCAGGTCCGTAGAGGCCGGCGCTGTCGCCGCCCAGAAGCCCGTCGATGGCCCTGGGCACCTCTTCGTCGGTCTGGAAGCAGCACTTGCGGATGCCCGGGCCGATGGCCGCCCGGATGTCCTGCCGCCGGGCCCCCAGGCCCTCCATGGCCTTCACGGCCACGGCCTCGATGTCCGCCACGGCGCTGCGCCAGCCGCAGTGTACGGCGGCGATGACGCCGGCGGCGGGGTCCTGCATGAGAAGCGGCGTGCAGTCGGCGGTGAACACCACCAGCGGCGTGTCAGCCTCGGCGGTCACATAGCCGTCCGCCCCCTCCCAGGGGGTGGGCTCGGCGATGGAGTGGGCGTCCGCCTTCACGGAGACGCGCACCACGGTGCCGTGGACCTGATGGCCGTGGACGAACCTGTCCGTGTCGATGCCGGCGGCGGCGCCGAACCGGCGCCAGTTCTCCAGCACGTTCTCGATGGGGTCGCCCCGGTTGGCCCCCAGGTTGAGGCTCTCATATATGCCCGTGCTCACGCCGCCGGTCCTGGTGGAAAACCCGTGCCGGCAGGTCAGCAGCTTTGATTTAATAACTTGTATCTCTCCCATGTATCGAAGCCTCGCAGAGTTTGCGCCCGTAGGCGCAAATAAAGTCAAATCATTTTTTCCGGGGGCGTGTACCTCGGAAAAAATACTTCTCGGCCCGCAAACGTGCGTCGCCTCTGGGGTCCCCTCAAAGCCTGCTTTGTGGGGAGAGGAGGAACCGCGAACCATTCGAGTTTTGCCGCTTGCGGCAAAAGGAGACCTGGTTCACGAGTTCCGACGACGTGCGCTGCAGCGGGCTGCAACCTTCTCGTTTGAAAGGCTTTGCCTTTCAAACGACTTTTTCACGCATTACGTCCGCAGCACTCCTTGTATTTCAGGGGCCGGCTGCCGTCGGCCTTCCACTTGCCGCAGGGGCAGGGGTCGTTGCGGCCCGGCTTTTTGACCTTCTT
>CANQIH010000153.1 GCA_947624035.1 uncultured Oscillospiraceae bacterium
CGATCTCGACCTTGGTGTAAGGCTGACGATGGCCCTGGGTCCGGCGATAGCCCTTCTTGGGCTTCATCTTATAGACCCGGATCTTCTTGTTCTTGCCCTGCTTGACGACCGTGCCCTTCACGGAAACGCCGTCGATGTAGGGAGCGCCAAAGGTGCTCTCCCCGTCGCCGGTGACGGCCAGCACCTTGTCAAAGGTGATGGAAGCGCCCGCCTCGGCGTCCAGCTTTTCCACGAAGATCACGTCGCCCTCGGTCACGCGGTACTGCTTACCGCCGGTCTCGATGATGGCATACTTCATGATACTTTTTCCTTCCTTTCGGGCTCGCTGTCCCAGGCGCGGATCGCTCCGACTTGATGAGCCTTTTCAAAGCGGCTACAGTATATTAGCATATGTGATGGGCATTGTCAACAGTTTTCTCACCCATAATGTATGCAATTTGCCGTGTCAGGGGGTGCGGAGGGGCGACGGCTTCTGGGCGTAGGGGCAGACGGCGAAGCACCTGCCGCACAGGTCCGTGCGGATGCCGGTGACCGCCTCCATGATCTCCAGCTGCTTGGCGCAGCACCGCTCCACGTCCACGATATCCTCCCGGGGCATACCGGCCTGCCACAGCGCACCGGTGAGCGCCTTCGCGGGGCAGGCATCCACGCAGGCATGGCAGGCGCCGCAGCGGGACCGGTCGATGGGCTCCGCGCAGGTCAGCGGTGCGTCCGTCAGCAGGGAGGACAGCCGGAGGGCGGGACCTAGCTGGGGCGTGACCAGCAGGCAGTTTTTCCCGATCCAGCCGAGGCCTGCCCGGGTGGCCACGGTCTTGTGGGGCAGGGGCGTGCGCTTGTCGCCGCCGTAGGTGACCCTATCTGTGGTCTGGGCCCAGGCCCGGTATCCCCGCTCACGCAGAAAGGTCTCGCCGGCTGTGACGATGCCGTTCAGCTTCTGATTCAGCGCGCCGTAGAGCTCATAGTACTCCCGGGTGGGGGCAGTGTGCAGGTCTGCCACCACGTGGGCCGGGATAGGCACGGCCACGGACACGCCCACGGGGTAGGCGCAGCCCTCCACGGACCGCATATCGCCAAAACCCACCAGGGCCGCGCCCTGGGAGAGCAGAAGGTCTCTCAATTCCTCAGTCAGGTCCATAGTTCCTCCTTATACGTCCCGTTGGCGGTTCAGCTCCAGGCCCTCCTTGCCGGTGAGGTGTTCGATCTCGATCTCCATGCAGGCCAGCCGGGGCAGGGCGCCTTCCACGTGCTCCCGGACGGCCTCCGGGGCGCCGCAGTATTTCAAGCCCAGGTCGTATACCGCCCGGGCCAGCTCGTCCCCCTCCAGCAGCCGGACATGGCCGAAGGCCACGGCGCTGCGGTAGGCGGTGGTGAACTTCTCCGGCAGTACCTCGTCCCGGTCCACCACGCAGAAGCAAACCCGGCTGTCCCGGGTCACGGCGTCCAGCTTGTGGCCCTCCCGGGCACAGTGGATGTATATTTTGCCGTCCCTATAGAGGTAGTTGACCGGCACGGCGTAGGGGCAGCCCCCGTCCCCGCTCACGGCCAGCACGCCGGTGCTGCCGCGGATGAGGATGTCCTCCGTCTCGGCCAGGGACAGCTGCTGGCGGCTCCGGCGCATAGGGCGGAACGTTTCCCGCTCCTCCGCCGGGAACTCATCCTTCAAAATGGCGTACCGCACCTCGTCGATGATGCCCCGGTTGCAGCGGCCGGCCCGGCGCAGCGTGCCCTCATAGCGCATGCCCAGCTTCTGCATGACCCGGCCGGACTTGGGGTTGCCCACGGCGTGGGTGGCGCCGGCGCGGGCAAAACCCACCTCGTCGAAGAGATAGCGCAGCACCGCCCGGCCCGCCTCCGGCATGATGCCCCGGCCCCACCACCGGGAGCCTATGCACCAGCCCAGCTCGCAGCTTTCCGTCGACGGGTTTTGGGCGGTGACGCTGATGCTGCCGATGACCTGGCCCAGTTCCTTCAGCTCGATGGCCCATTGATAGAAATCGGCGCTCTCGTAGCCCTTGACCCAATCAGCCAGTACCGAGCGGGACACGTCCACGCTCCCGTAGGTCGGCCAGGTGAGATATTCCGTCACGGCATCCTCCGAGGCCCAATTCTCATACATGGCCCCGGCGTCGGCCAGTGTGAACCGCCGAAGGACCAGCCGGTCTGTCTCCAGCGTTACGGTGCCCTTGTGTTCCATAGATGGCCTCCTTATGCAGTGGATACAAAAAACGCCCGGAGCGGCGCCCCGGGCGTATGGGTGGGTGCGCTTACTTTTCCACCAATGCCTTGGTGTCCCGGGCGATGACCAGCTCCTCGTTGGTGGGGATGACCATGACCGCCACCTTGCTGCCGGCGGTGGAGATGACGATATCCTCGCCCCGCTTCTGGTTGCACTTGGGGCAGATCTCAACGCCCAGGTAGCCCAGATATCCGCAGATGGCGGCCCGGGTGTCGGGGCCGTTCTCGCCGATGCCGGCGGTGAAGATGATGCCGTCCACGCCGTTCATGGCGGCGGCATAGGCGCCGATGGTCTTGGCCACGGCGTAGTGGAACATGTCCAGCGCCAGGCTGGCCCGCTCGTTGCCCTCGGAGGCGGCCTTGCCCAGGTCACGGAAGTCGGAGCTGACGCCGGAGATGCCCAGCACGCCGGACTTCTTGTTGAGGATGTTGGTGATCTCGCTCACGGTCTTGCCGGTGTTCTGGCACAGGTACTCCAGCACGGACACGTCGATGTCGCCGCAGCGGGTGCCCATGGGCAGGCCGGCGATGGGGGTGAAGCCCATGGAGGTGTCCACGCTCTTGCCGCCGTCGATGGCGCAGATGGAGCTGCCGTTGCCCATGTGGCAGGAGATGAGCTTCAGCTCCTCGATGGGCTTGCCGAGCAGCTCGGCGGCCCGTGCGGAGACGTAGCGGTGGCTGGTGCCGTGGAAGCCGTAGCGGCGGACCTTCAGGTCGGAGTAGTACTCATAGGGGATGGCGTACATATAGGCCTTGCCGGGCATGGACTGGTGGAAGGCGGTGTCGAACACGGCCACCTGGGGCACGTCGCCCATGACGGCGGCGCAGGCCTGGATGCCGGTGATGTTGGCGGGGTTATGCAGGGGGGCCAGGGGGTTGCACTCCTCGATGGCCGCCAGGACCTCGTCGTCGATGAGCACGGAGGCGGCAAACTTCTCGCCGCCGTGGACCACCCGGTGGCCGACGGCGCCGATCTCGCTCATGCTCTCCACCACGCCGTACTCAGGGCTGGTCAGCTTGTCCAGCACGGCGGCGATGGCCTCGGTGTGGGTGGGAAGGTCAATGTTCTCGTCGAAGACGGGCTTGCCGTTCTGGGGCTTGTGCTGGAGGTGGCCGTCGATGCCGATGCGCTCGCACAGGCCCTTGGCCAGGAGCTTTTCGCCGTCCATATCCAGAAGCTGGTACTTCAGGGAGGAGCTGCCGCAGTTGATGACAAGAATTTTCATAGTTGTTTCCTTTCGTCTTGTAAAATAATGAAAAATGTGCAAAAATGATACAGGTTACTCTAAATTCTTATTGTAACGCAATTTTGGAAAAACGCAAGGGGGTAATGCGCATGGCGGTGATCGGCATCGTGGGGGAGTTCAATCCCTTCCACCTGGGTCACTATGAGCATTTGCGCCTCAGCCGGGCGCAGGTGGGCGGGAGCGCGCCTGTGGTGTGCGTCATGAGCGGCGACTTCGTGCAGCGGGGCGCCCCGGCGGCCTACGACAAGCACGTCCGGGCCCGGGCCGCGGCGGAGGCCGGGGCGGACCTGGTGTTCGAGCTGCCGCTGCCCTGGGCCGTGGCCTCCGCCGAGCGGTTCGCCATGGGCGCCGTGGGCCTTTTGAACAGCCTGGGCGCGGTGACCCATCTGTCCTTCGGCAGCGAGGCCGGGGACCTGGCGCCGCTGACGGCTCTGGCCAGCGCCGCAGCGGAGCCGGAGAACATAGAGAAGATCAAGACCCGGATGGAGGGGGGCATGTCCTTCGCCGCCGCCCGGGAGTCCGTCCTGCACGAGACGGTGGGGGACAGCGCCCGGCTCTTGCAGCGGCCCAACAACATCCTGGCGGTGGAGTACATAAAGGCCCTCCGGGCCCTGGGCTCCGCCATGGTACCCATGACCACCCACCGGGCGGACTCGGAGCACGACGTGTTCTCGGGCGGGCCCGTGCGCAGCGCCGCCCAGCTCCGGTCCATGCTGGAAGCGGGGGAGGACATCACGCCCTACGTACCGGAGGCCATGGGCCGCCTGGTGGCCCGGGACATGGCCCAGGGCCGGGGCCCGGTGATCGTGGAGCGGCTGGAGCAGGGGCTAATGGCCCGGCTGCGATCCCTCGGCCAGGCGGATTACGAGGCGCTGCCGGATGCCACGGAGGGCCTGGGGAACCGGCTCTACAAGGCCGTGCGGACTGAGGGGAGCATCGACGCCATATTGTCCGTGGTGAAGACGAAGCGGTATCCCCTGAGCCGGCTGCGCCGACTGGTGGTGTGCGCGGCCCTGGGTGTGCGCGCCGGCATGGCAGAGGGTACGCCGCCCTACGCCAGGCTTCTGGCCTCCACGGCCCGGGGACGGGAGCTGCTGCGCGGGATAAATGAGGCATCGGCCGTGCCGGTGGTGACCAAGCCCGCCGCGGCCAAGGAGCTGCCCGGTCCGGCGCTGGATATCTTTGAACTGACGGCCGCCGCCCGGGACTTCTACGTGCTGGGCTACGAGGCGGCGGAGGAGCGCCGGGGCGGGTCCGACTGGCGGACCGGACCGGCGACAGTGTGACGACGAATGGACGAAAAACTAGCACAGATTGAAGAGCGGTATGAAAAGCTGGGCGCCCAGATGGAGGCCCCGGAGACCTATGCCGACCCCAGCGCATATGCCGCCCTGGCCAGGGAGCAGAAGGAGCTGGAGCCGGTGGTGGACGCCTGGCGTGAGGTGAAGCGCCTCCGGGACGCCATGGCGGAGGCCGAGGCCATCCAGTCCGCCGGGGAGGACCCGGAGCTCCAGGCGCTGGCCCGGGAGGAACTGGAAGCTGCCCGGGAGGCGCTGCCGGAGGCGGAGCTGGCATTGAAAAAGCTGCTGCTGCCAAAGGACCCCAACGACGGCCGGAACGTTATCATCGAGATACGCGGCGGCGTGGGCGGGGAGGAGTCGGCCCTGTTCGCGGCCGGCCTCTACCGGATGTACGCCATGTACGCCGAGCGCCGGGGCTGGACCGTGTCTGTCGCCAACATCAGCGAGACGGACCTGGGCGGCATCAAGGAGATCAGCTTTATCCTGGAGGGCGAGGGGGCCTACTCCCGCCTGAAATTCGAGAGCGGCGTCCACCGGGTCCAGCGTGTCCCGGAGACCGAGACCCAGGGCCGTATCCACACCTCCACCGCCACGGTGGCCGTATTGCCGGAGCTGGACGAGGTGGAGTTCAAGATGGACATGAGCGAGGTGCGCATCGACGTGTTCCGTTCCTCCGGCGCGGGGGGACAGAAGGTCAACAAGACTTCCAGCGCCATCCGGGAAGTCTTGTTGAC
>CANQIH010000154.1 GCA_947624035.1 uncultured Oscillospiraceae bacterium
CGACCCAGAAAATGTCTCGGCTGGCGCTCTCCTGCCGAAGTTTTTGGTGTTGCACTTGCTTGACAATCTGCCGTGGCCCGGCGCCAGCCGGGACGGAGGGGTTGTTACCAGTTCTGGAAGTTCACCTAGCTTGGTAACAATCCCCCCGACTGCCCTTCGGGCAGCCTTCCCCCCTTCAAGGTGAATTGCCCCGCAAGGGGCAAGAGAAGGCGGCCTGGGCCGTGCACAAGGGGGGCTTTGTTGCGTCAATTCTCCAGCTCCCCCTCGGGTGGCCCGGTCTATTGCCGCACCCCTCGGCTCCCCCTCGGGGGAGCTGTCAGCGGGCTTTGCCCGCTGACTGAAGGGGAAAAACCGGCACTTGATCTGACTGGCAGTCTTCCCCCTACCGCCTCGCTCCGCTCGGCACCTCCCCCCAAGGGGAGGCAAGGGGATAAGAGGTAGCTTTATGCCACCTCCTCTGAGATAGGCGGCATCATTTATTCAGGCACATACCCACAAAAATACCCGCTGCTGCCGCAGCGGGTATTTCCTTTTCTCTTTTCGCTACTCCCCATCTCCGGGCAGCTGCACCAAAAACTCCTGCGCGTCGTCCCAGAGGGACATGGCGGCGGTGCGGGAGACGAAATACCACCCCTCCCCGTTCACGGCGCACAGGCACCGGGCGCTGTCGTAGGTCCAGAGCTCCAGCGTCACCGTGGGGCAGGCCTCCCGGGCCTGCCGGAAGGTGAGCTTCATAAGCTCCTCCCGCCCCTGGGCCTGTGGGGCGGTGCTGTCCGCCGTGAGGCCATAGACCTCATCCAGCCAGCTGTCCACCAGCGCCGGGTCCAGGCTCCTGTCCCCCTGGGTATAGACGTTCTCGGCCTCGCCGCCCTCCACATCGGGCGCGGCCACAGACCGGACGATCTCGTACCGCTCGCCCTCCCGCTGGATGACGAAGCTCTGCAGCCACGCCCAGTTCAGCGGGGCGATGTTCATGGGCGTCATGGCCGTCCAGTCGGGGTACATGAGCCCGTCCAGCACCGTGCCGCTGACGAGGTACACCATCTTCGACCCCTCGATGCAGGTGTAGACATACCCGTCCTGGGTGTAGTCGCCGAACAGCAGCGTGAAGATCTGCTGGTCCCCATTGGCGTCCAGGTACACCACGTGGGCGGTGCCCTGGGGCTGGTCCAGGCCGTACTCGGCCATATCCTGGGCGTTCCAGGTGACGCAGGTGAGCAGCTTTATCTTGGAGGCCAGTTCATAGAGGGCCTTGACCTGGTCCTCGTCCAAAGGCTCCTCTCCGGTCTCGCCGGTGCGGAACCAGGTGTAGGCGTCGGTGAAGGCGAACTCGCCGCCGTTCTCCCGGTAGGCCACGGTATAGTCCCCCGCTGCGGTCTCCACAGTGAGGCCCGTCACCCGGGCCATCTCCGGCGGGGACTCCAAAGCCAGCAGGCCGTCCAGCTGGGCCTGGAACGCCGGGGCCAGCTTCCCGGTCTCCGCGTACACCTGGCCGCTCCCGTCCACGCGCACGTAGTACTCCCCGCTGACGGTCAGGTTCCCGATCTCATAGGTGGCGGTCCGGTCCCCGGCGGCGGCCAGCACGGTGATGGCCGGCTCGGCCAGGCCGAACTGGCCGAAGTCGGTCACATCAGCGATGACGCTGCTGGCGGACGCCTCGGCCACGGCCTGGACCAGGGGCTGGACGGCCTCCTGGTTGATGGGGCAGGTCTCGTCGTCGATGTTGACCCACTGGCCGTCCCGCTTGGCCAGGCTCACGGTGTCGCCCAGGTAGTTCCATGAGAGGGCGGACACGTCCTCCGCCGGGCCCACGCCGATGGACGTCTCCTCGGCCATGGCCTCCACGGCCTGCTGCTCCTCCCGGTGCCGGGTCATGGACTCGGCCAGCAGCCACGCGCCCACCAGCACGGCCAGGGCCACGGCCAGCACGGCCAATCTCGCGCCACGCTTCATCAGCGCCGCCTCCTTCGTATGAATATCACGAGCCCCGCCCCCAGAAACAGCGCCGGCACGATCACCGCCACGGTCAGCTTCAGCACGCTGGCCACGCTGTCGGTGTAGCTCAGATAGTCGCTGGTGATGATCTTGGGGTGGATGGATATGGCGTCCTCCCGCTGGCACAGGAAGTCCACGGCGTTCAAAAACAGGTCCAGGTTGGCCCCGGCCACCGTGTCGCTGTACTCGGGCTCCATGAACGCCGCCGACGTGAACACCACGGCCTGGGCGCCGGTGACGTCGTTGTCCGTGGCGGCCCCCAGCATGAAGGGCCCGGCCTCGTCGCCGTCGCTCTTCTCGTAGCTGTCCTGTCCCTCCAGCTCCGCCTTCAAATAGGACCCGTCGGAGGTGGTGAGCAGCGGCGTCACGGTCACGTCCTCGTCGTCCGCTATGGCCAGACCCTGGGCGTCGGGCATCATGATGGTATAGCTCCCCTCCCGCAGGGGCGCGGTGATCTCGTGCTCCCCCAGGCTGGGCAGCACCAGGTCGATGTACCCGTACTGATAATACCGGCTGTCGCTCTCCAGCACGCAGCCCCGGCGCAGCTCCAGCCCCGCGTCCAGCAGCAGCGCCTCCAGGTTCGGCGTCTCCTCCGTGGTATAGGCAGCCGCCATGAGGAGCCGCCCGCCGCCGTCCATATAGTCCCGGATGGCCGCCAGCTCCTCCGCGGTGATGTCGCTGGCCGGGCCGATGATGCCCAATGCGGCGCAGTCCTCCGGCACGGACCCGGCGGACACCAGGTTCAGCGTCTCGGTGCGCACGTTCTCCAGGGCGATATCCCCCAGCACGGCCTCGGACGGCCCGGACTCCCCGTGGCCGGTGAGGAAGTACATCACCGGCAGCTCGTCGCTGGTGACGTACCGGATGGCGCTGGTGATCTTCCCCTCCCCGGCGAACACGTCCAGAAACTCCTGGCCCAGGTTGTAGTAGTAATAGGAATACGTGTCGTAGTCGGAGTAGGTCCAGATGTCGGAGAAGGGGATGTACATGCTCTTGTCCCCGGCGGCCACGATGACGCTGTTGTTGGTGACCTGCTCGTCGGTGTAGTCCCCGGCGAAGCCGGGATACCGCACCGGGTCCACCTCCGTCACGGTCACGTGGCTGTACTCGGCGTACTTGCCCAGCACCTGCTCCAATGTGCTGTCCTCATGGCCGGACTGGGCCAGCCAGTAGATGTCCACGTCCTGGTCCAGGGCGGCCAGCAGCTGCTCGGTGCCCTGGGAGATGGAGTACATGCCCTCCCTTGTCATGTCCAGCTGGGTCATGGACGACGGCAGGGCCGACACGGCCAGCACCGCCACCACGGCGATGGCGATGACCAGCACAGTGGCCAAGGCGCTGTAGGCCCCGGCCCGCCAGGACCTTGTGCGGAAGGCGGCCTTCCAGTCGCGTTTTTTCATGAGGCCCACCTCCTCCGCTCCATGGTCTGGACGGTGAGGAACAGGAACACGCCGCTGACGGCGGCGTAATACGCCAGGCTCCGTATGTCGAATATATCATAGGCGAAGGGGTCGAAACGGTCGAAAACGGCCAGCTTTCCCACCACGGCGGCAAAAAGCCCGGAAAACCGCTCCTGCCACAGGCCAAAGGCGGCCACCAGCCCGGCCTCCGCCACAAGGGCGGCGATGAGGGCGAAGAGGCCGTTTTTTGTCAGGCGCCACACCGCTGCGGCCAGCAGTATCACCGCCAGGGTGAACGCGGCCAGGGACGCCCATGCGGACGTGGAGATATAGTCCGTCAGCGGCGTCAGGAAGTACAAAAGCAGCATGACGATGAAGCAGGCCCCCGCCGCCAGGGCCGTGCTCTCCATGAGGCTGGAGATGAAAAGCCCGATGGACACCAGCGCGGCGGTCAGGAAGAAGAACCCCAGCAGCGCCCCGTAGGCGCTGGCCATGCTCACGGTCCCGGAGGACGCCAGCGCGTTCAGGATGGCGGGGTACAGCGCCATGACCACCAGCGGCATGGCCGCCACGGACACCAGCGCCAGGTACTTGCCCAGCACGATGCGGGTCATGGAAAGGGGCAGGCTGTACAGCAGCTGATCCGTCTTCTGATGCCGCTCCTCGGCCACGGACCGCATGGTCAGCAGCGGCACCGCCAGCAGCAGGATGAACGTCATGCTGTACATCACCATAGTGAACTCGGTGGAGCCGGTCAGGTTGTAGGCCATCACGTAAATGCCGCCGAACAGCAGCATCAGCGCGCCGTACACGTAGCCGGTCAGGCCGTTGAGCTGGCTGTCCAGCTCCCGCTCATAGATCGCCCACATGCTCGTCCGCCTCCTTCCCGCCGTCCTGGGTCAGGGCCAGGAACACGTCCTCCAATGTGGCCTGCTCCCGGGTCAGCCGCAGCACCGGGATGTGCCTGTCGCTCAGCGCGAAGCTGAGCCGCTCGTCCATATCCGCGGCCTCCCCCGAGACCGCCACGGTGACGGCGCACCGGCCGTCCTCCCCGGCCTCCACGGCCACGTCCTGGACCCCGGGCACGGCCTCCAGGGCCTCCCGCGCCTCCAGGGGCGCGGCCTTCACCGTGATGGCGAAGGTCACCTGCCCGGCCAGCCGGGCCTCCAGCTCCGACGGCGTGCCCGACGCCACCAGGCGGCCCTTGTGGATGACCAGCACCCTATCGCACACCGCCTGCACCTCGCTCAAAATGTGGCTGGACAGGATCACCGTGTGCTCCCGGCCCAGGGACCGGATGAGCTCCCGTATCTCGATGATCTGCAGGGGGTCCAGACCCACGGTGGGCTCGTCCAGAATGACCACCTCCGGCGAGGCCAGGATGGCCTGGGCCACCCCCACCCGCTGGCGGTAGCCCTTGGAGAGGTTGCGGATGAGCCGGTCCGCCACGTCCGTGACCCCGGCCACGGCCATGACCCGGTCCAGCTCCCCCTCCAGGGCGGACAGCTTCATGCCCTTGGCCCGGGCCACGAAAGCCAGGTATTCCCGCACGGTCATGCCCATGTAGAGGGGCGGCTGCTCCGGCAGGTAGCCGATGAGCCGCTTGGCGGCCATGGGCTCCTCAAATATATCGTGTCCGCCGATGAGCGCGTGGCCCTCGGTGGGGGCCAGGCACCCGGTCAGTATGTTCATGGTGGTGGTCTTACCGGCGCCGTTTGGCCCCAGCAGCCCGTACACGGCGCCCTTCTCCACGGTGAAGCTGAGCCCGTCCACGGCCACCCTGTCACCGTAGCGCTTTGTCAGGTCTCGTACCTCGATCACAGGGAACGTCCCTCCTCGCTGCATGTCTCGGAACATAATATACCATGACATGGAGGATTTTGTGAATCATTCATGAAGCTTGCGGGAAATATTTTTGAACGCCCGGTCCACTGCCCACCCCCTCGCCTCCCCTCGAGGGGAGGTGGCCCGAAGGGCCGGAAGGGTGAAACATTGGTCCCCTGCCCACGCCTTTGCCTCCCCTTAAGGGGAGGTGGCCCGAAGGGCCGGAAGGGTGAAGCGTTGGTCCCCCGCCCACCCTAGCGGCCCCC
>CANQIH010000155.1 GCA_947624035.1 uncultured Oscillospiraceae bacterium
TTACGGGCCTGAACGTCTACGACCAGATGGCCCGGTTCGCCGGGGCGGGGACGCTGGTGCCCATCACGGGCTTTGCCAACGCCGTGGTGAGCCCGGCCCTGGAGTTCAAGACCGAGGGCTTCATCCTGGGCACGGCGGTGAAGATGTTCACCATCGCGGGTCCGGTCATCACCTTCGGCCTCTCCGCCTCGGTGGTGTACGGCCTTATTCTGTGCCTGCTGCAATAAGCAAACCTGGCCGCCGCTGCCGGCGGCCAGGTTTTTGCAAATGTTTATATTGCTATTGTCCGTACAATCGCGTATAATATGGATAAAAGGAGATGACGAACATGGCAAAGACGGCAAATCTGTACGCGCGGATAGAACCCGAGGTCAAGGAACAGGCGGAGGAGATACTGCTTTCCCTGGGCATCCCGGCGTCGAACGCGATCACGATGTTCTACAAGCAGATCATCCTGCAGCGGGGCCTGCCCTTTGAGGTGAAGCTTCCAGCCAACGCGCCTGTAGATGCAGGTAAACTCACCCCGGCCCAACTGGACGCCGAGCTGGAAAAGGGCTATGCCGACATGCAGGCAGGCCGGACCCGGGACGCCAAGGACGTGTTTGACGGCATCCGAAAGGATTACGGCGTATGACATACCGGGTGAAGCTCTCGGCCCAGGCCGACGCCGACCTCCGTGGGATTTACGAATACATAGCGTTCCATCTCCGCTCGGCACAAAACGCCGCCGGGCAGCTCACGCGCCTGGAAGAGGCGATCTATGAGCTGGACACGATGCCGAACCGATACCCGGCCTACAGGGAGGGAAAGTGGGCAAAGCGCGGCCTTCGCCGAATGCCGGTGGACAATTACCTCGTCTATTATATCCCCGATGAGGAGAGCCGGACGGTAGAGGTCCTCCGTGTCCTCTACGGCAGGATGGACGCTGCACGGGAAATGGACAGTACAGACCAGTAAAAAATCACGGCCAGGCCGATTTTTTCGGCCTGGCCGTGCCATATCCGGCGGGTTTTGACGAGATATAGGGTGTAAGTACTTACAGGAAAGGAGACCCACATGGAGGACGAGAAGATCGTCGCGCTGTACTGGCAGCGGGACGAACGGGCCATCCGGGAGACGGAGAAAAAGTATGGCCGGTACCTCATGGGCGTCGCGGGCCGGGTGCTGTCAGACCGGGAGGACCGCCGGGAGAGCGTCAACGACGCCTATCTGCGGGCCTGGGATTCCATGCCGCCCCATCGGCCGGCGGTCCTGTCCGCATACCTGGGCAAGCTGGCCCGCCGGGCGGCCATCGACCTGTGGCGGAAAAAGGGCCGGGACAAGCGCGCCCCCTCGGAGTACGCCCTGTCCCTGACGGAGCTGGCTGAGTGCGCCGGGCCGGACAGTACATCCCAGGCTGTGGACGCCCATCTGCTGGCGGAGGCCATAGACGCTTACCTCCGCACCCTGCCGGACAAGACCCGATGGCTCTTCCTGCGCCGGTACTACTATCTGGACAGCGTCGCCGGGGCGGCCCGTTTCTGCGGCGTCAGCGTGGACGCGGCGGCCAGCCTTCTCTACCGGACCCGCCTGGGCCTGAAAAAATACTTGCAGGAGGAGGGTTTCACCCTATGATCTCAGCGGAAATGATCAGCGACGCGCTGGAGCTGCTGCCGGATTCCATTCTCCGGGAGGCGGCGGCCCCCGCACCACGGAGACGGCAGCGCTGGCCGATAGCCGCGGCGGCCTGCCTGGTGCTGGCGCTCACGGCGGCATTGGCCGGGCGGCTGTGGCTGGACCGGCCCAACATGTTCACCATCCAGGCCTACGCCTATGACCCGGGAGACGGGGCTCTGGGCCAGGACGACCTGCTGGAGAAAACGCAGAGCTGGGTGGGCCAGTACGTGGACGGCGCCCTCTACATCAACCTCTGGCTCCGGTGGGAGGGTCAAAACGTGGAGGACATCACACTGGAGACGGCGGATGGCCGCTTCGCCCGGCAATATATCCCGGCGGACCTGGCCGCCATGGACAGCGAGGCCCTGGCGGAGGCACAGCTTGCGGACCGGGCCTTCCTGGTGGACGTGGGCGTGGACGAGCACGACCTGCGGCTGGTGTCATACGGCACCGACTTCGAGGACCTGGGCCAGCGCTTCACCGTCGCCCCCGGCGAGCTCACCGGCGATCTTCGCCTCTTCTGGGCTGCGGACATCCCCGGCCTGACCACGGACAGCCAAGGCGAGCTTCTGCCTGACAGCTTCTCCCTCACCGCCACCGCCCGGTTCAGGGACGGCCAGACCCAGCAGGTGCCCATCACGGCGGACCTGTCAAGCATCCCCAGCTACACCGGCATCCCCGTGGGCCCGGAGCAGCAGCGGCAGAACGACCGGGAGTATGAGTATTATGTCAACCTTCCGCTAGACCAGTGCGAGCTGGTGGAGGACAGCATCAGGACCGTTACCGAGCCATGCGAGAGCGGCAAGGGCACGTGGTACGACCTCCCGTCCCCGGAGGACTTCGACGAAAACGGCCTGTACGTGGCGGGCTACAGTCTGGGCGGCGGCTTTGCAGACACGCCAGAAGCGGAGCTCTATCTCACGGTCTACCGCCTGGAGGACGACGGCACCGTCACCGGCATGCTCTACCGGGTGCCCCGGGAGCTGTGGTACGACAGCGCCGCGGAACAATAACTGAAAAAGGCCGCCAAGAGGCGGCCTTTTCTTATCAAAATCGTATCTCCGCGTCAAACCTCCCCGGGCACCGGCACCAGATGCGCCGCTCTCCGGCGGCCCACTCCAGCACAGCCTCCTCATCCGGGGCGATCTCCGAGCGGTAGTCGATGCGAAAGCCGGTCGTCTCCCGGCTTTCATGGTAAGCGGCCCCCGGCAGGTCGCACACCCAGTCCAGATACCGGGTGTTGGTCAGGTGGCCGTTCATGTCCGTGTCGGTGAACAGCGCCCGCCGCCGGACCGTCTCAAAGACCGGCTCCGGCTCGATGGGCGTCATCCGGGGCATGTGGGCGTCCTCCGGCTCCGGGGACGGCAGGACCACGCTTGGCACATTTGCCGTCAGCATGGACCGGGCCTCCATGTCCACCAGCACCCACATGGCACAGCAGGTCACGAGCCGCCGGCCCGCCCGGTCCTCCATCCGGTACCGGAAGGGGTGGATGGCCCCCCGGCTCCGGCAGGCATAGCCCCGGACCGTCACGGTATCCCCGTGGCGGGGCAGCCGCTCCACATCGCAGCCGATCTTCGCGGCCACCCACCCGGCGCCCCGGGCCAGCATGGCCTCCAGGCCCACGCCCCAGCCCTCGATAAGGGTCTCGGAGCAGTCCTGAAACATGGCCAGGGCGGCGGCGGGTTTTAAGCGCCGGTACCGGTCGCAGTCCCGCATCAGTATCTCAAAGGTTTTCTCGTATTCCATATCCATGTGCCCATTGTATCACCGCTGTCAACGTGATACAATGTAGGAAAAAACAGGGAGGCACATGCCATGTCAGTGACCAAAACGCCCTTCGGTACCACCAGAGACGGCCATGCCGTCACCGCCTACACCATAAAGAACGCCGCCGGCGCGTCGGTGACCGTTCTGGACTACGGCGCCACCGTCCAGTCCCTGGTCGTGCCCAACGGCCTGGGGGGCTTCACGGACGTGGTGCTGGGCTACGACACCATCGCTGAGTACGAGAGCCGGGACGGCTATCTGGGCGCCGCCATCGGCCGGGTGGGCAACCGCATCGGCGGGGCCCGGTTCTCCCTGAACGGCGTGGAGCACGTGCTGGCGAAAAACGACGGCGAGAACCACCTCCACGGCGGCATCAAGGGCTTCGACAAGGTGATGTGGGCCGTGGAGGCCCGGGAAAACGCCGTCGCGTGCTCCTACCTCTCCCCCGACGGCGAGGAGGGCTACCCCGGGAACCTGGCCGTCACGGTGACCTACACCCTGACAGATGACAACGCGCTGGTCATCGCCTACGACGCGGACACCGACGCCGACACCCTGGTGAACCTCACCAACCACAGCTATTTTAACCTGAACGGCGGCGGCACCGTGCTGGACCACCTGCTCCAGGTCAACGCCGATCGCTTCTGCGAGAACGACGGCGGCTGCCTGCCCACAGGAAAGCTCCTGCCGGTGGAGGGCACCCCCTTCGACTTCCGCGCGCCCAAGCCCATCGGCCGGGACATCGAGGCCGACGACGAGCAGCTCCGCCGGGGCGGCGGCTATGACCACAATTTCGTCCTGGGCGGGATGGACGCCGCCGCGCTCTACAGCCCCGAGACGAAGGTACGCATGGCCGTGACCACGGACATGCCCGGCGTGCAGGTCTATGCCGCCGGGGGCCTCACCCAGCGCCCCGGCAAGGGCGGCAGCGTCATGGACCGCCGGGGTGCGGTGTGCCTGGAGACACAGCTTTTCCCAAACGCCATGAACTGCTACGGCTTCCCCTCCCCGGTCCTCCGCACCGGACATCACCTCCACAGCGAGACAACATATAAGTTCACGGTGGAGTGAATGATACAAGAGATGACCCGCCCGCTGATCACAGCAGGCGGGTCATTATGGTCCGTCGTCTGTTTCGATACACACGTCCTCCGCCTCCAGCAGTGCGTCCTGGATGAGCGCCCGCCCGGCGGCATTTTCCGGCGTGTCCGGCAGCGCGTCCAGCGCTGCCGACCCCGCCGCGCAAAGGATATGATAGGCCCGCTGATAGTCAGTCACGGTGATCTACTCCCAAATACTTAAATTCTTCGTATTAATTATACGACTATAGTTATTAAATTGCAACGTTTTGTCGAAGTATAATTTACGAAGATTTAAAGTACAGGAGCACTCGCCGTGAAGGACATTCTGGCTGTGATAACCGAATACCGCCAGGCCCGGGGCTGGACGGAGTACCAGCTCTCCGAGCGGTCCGGCCTGCCTCAGTCCACCATCTCCTCCTGGTACCGGAAGAGCATGGTCCCGACCGTTCCCTCCCTGGAGAGAATATGCGGCGCCTTTGGGATAACGCTGTCACAGCTCTTCGCGGAGGGGGACGAGCCCGTCGCCCTGTCGGAGGACCAAAGGCGGCTCCTGGAGCGCTGGTCTATGCTCTCCCAGGAGCAAAAGTCCGCCATATTCCAGCTGATCGACAAGCTTTGCTGAGCGGCGGCATCTCCCCCAAAATAACACCCCCGGTCCTGACAGGACCGGGGGCGTTTGCTGTAGATCAAGTTTTTAGCCGATCATCTTGGCGACTTCGGCGGCCAGGTCGTCCTGGCGCTTCTCGATGCCCTCGCCCTTCTCAAAGCGG
>CANQIH010000156.1 GCA_947624035.1 uncultured Oscillospiraceae bacterium
AAAGCAGCCAGCAGTTTCCTGCTGGCTGGGATAAATCCTTATTCTTTTTCATTGTCCTCTTGACGGGTCGCAGTTCACGCGGCGTCCGGGTGTCTTCATGTCGTATGATATCAATAGATCACCTTTTCCGGGGCAGCCGGCTTCTCCAGCTCCTCCGGGTGGGCCAGCAGGTCCTTCAGCTTGGCGAACACCAGGGCGAAGTAGTGGCCGGAGGCGATGCGCTCGTCCATGACCACGCCCAGGGGCAGGCACCGAATGACCTCCACTTTCCCGCCGGGGCCCCGCCGCACCGTGTCGCGCATGTTGCCCATGGCGATGGACACGGAGGTGGTGCCGAAGTCGTACACGTGGTGGTAGACGTGGTTGGTGCGGATGCTGGCGAGATTGGTCAGCAGGACGCTGGCGTGGAAGGGGCTCACGTTCAGCAGCGCCTGGGGCAGCAGCCCGTGCTTATCCCCGAAGCGGAGCACCCATCCGATGAAGTTCAGCAGAAAGCTCATCTTCAGGATGACGGCCATGGCCTTGTCGATGCCGGTCTCGATCTCCTCCGCGCCGGCGGTGTTGATCTCGATGTACTCGTCGATCTTCCGCTGGATGTCGAAGACGGTGTCCTTCACGTCCAGGTCCAGCTTGCCATTGGTGTCGTCGTTGGCGCTCCCGCCGTTGCGCAGCACCACCAGGGACACCTTCAGGTCCTTGTGCTGATAGATGCGCTTGTTGATGACGAACCGGTTCAGGCAGGGGAACTCCGCCACCACCTGCACATAGGCCGCCAGGATGAGGGCCATGTGGCTGATGTGCTTGCCTTCCCTGCGCTTGGCGTTCATGTACTGGCGCAGGGGCTCCACGGGGATGTCCACCGTGCACATGTTCATGGAGTCGTGCCGCTCGGTCATGAACTGGGGGATAAGGTAATAGATCGGGACTTGGTCCTTCACGCGGATGCCGTCAGGTCTTCCCATTTTTCTCCTCTCTGTCCGCCGCGGGCGGCGCACTTTCATTGCTTAAATTATTCTATATAAATATATTTAAACACATTTGATCCCGTTTGACAACCCCTTCCTGTCAAAAAAACCGCGTCAAATCAGGAAAAATCCCGCTTCTTCTGCTCACACCGCCGCGCCCATGGCCGTCAGCGCCCAGCAGATGAGGATGGGCAGGAACAGGGCAGGCAGGTAGTCGGCGGTCTTGATCTTCTTGATGTTCATGAGGTTCAGGGCGATGGCCAGCAGGATCATCGACCCCACGCAGTTCACCGCCGGCAGGGCGCCGGTCCGCTCCAAGAAGGGCTGGAGCACCGACGCCAGCAGCACCAGCGCCCCCTGGAACACTAGTACGAAGGCCGCCGACGCCATTACGGACAGGCCGTAGGTCACCGTGAGGCAGGTGGAGGACACGAAGTCCAGCATGGACTTGATGAGCAGGGTGGTGTGGCAGTTCAGATCCAGGTGCCCCGCCGGGTTTCCGGCGCTCTCAAAGGAGCCCAGCACGGTCATGGAGCCGATGCAGAACAGCAGGCACGCCGTCACCACGCCCTGGGCGGGGTTGGCCTGGTCCGGGTCGCCGCCGCCGGTCTTGGCCAGCGCCAGGTCCCCCAGGCGGTTGATGCGGTCGTCCAGCCGCAGGGCCCAGCCGATGAGCAGGCCCAGCACCATGGACGCCACGCAGATCAGGGCCTGGGCCCCGCTCTCCACGCCCACCAGGCCGCCCATGGCCGCGAACACGGTGCAGAACCCCAGGCAGGTCATCATGGTCTCCGGCAGAGGGTCCCGGGCAGGGAACGACGATGCACCCTTCCCGCCGGTGGTACTCTTCTTATGCCGGGACCGGATGAGCAGGCCCAGGCAGCCGCCCAGCACCACCGTCGCCACATTGCAAAATACGCCAAAATACTTCCACACAGCCGTTTTTTCCTCTATTCTCCAGGTTTTCCGCTCGCGAATAGGGGCAGTATACCACATCTCCCGGCAAATGAACAGCGGCCCGGCCGGGAAAATTTCAAAATTTTTATGGACACAGAAAAACTGCCCGGGACACACATATTTTATTTGACAGCGCCGGGAACATATGTTATAGTAGCGAAAACCGATTTAAAACAACGAGGTTTCTGATGAGCACTTTCGGCATCATTTTCGGCCTGCTGCTTATTAGCGTTATTGTCATTCGACTGCGGGGTCGGGGCAATAACGCGAAAAGTCATGCTGAAAACGCCGTTGGGTGAGCGCCGGAGACCGGACAACTCATGAACCACGCCGTATGGACTGACTTTTCAGGCCATACGGCTTTTTGATTTATGTACTCAACACTCCAGAAAGGAAGGCTCTGACCCATGGATCGTATCATCGTATTCGACACGACCCTCCGCGACGGCGAGCAGTCCCCGGGCTGCTCCATGAACCTGAAGGAAAAGATCGAGGTCGCCAAATGCCTGGAAAAGCTGAAGGTGGACGTGATCGAGGCGGGCTTCGCCATCTCCTCCCCCGGCGACTTTGAGAGCGTCAAGACCATCGCCGGCGCCGTGAAGGACTGCACCGTGGCGTCCCTGGCCCGGGCCAACAAGCAGGACATCGACGCGGCCTGGGAGGCGGTGAAGGGCGCCGCCGACCCCCGTATCCACCTGTTCATCGCCACCAGCGACCTGCACCTGAAGTACAAGCTGAAGATGAGCCGGGACGAGGTGCTGGAGGCCGCCGCGACCATGACCGCCTACGCGAAGAAGTTCTGCTCCAACGTGGAGTTCTCCGCCGAGGACGCCACCCGCAGCGACTGGGACTACCTGGCCCAGGTCATCTCCGCCGCCATCGCGAGCGGCGCCACCACCGTGAACATCCCCGACACCGTGGGCTACACCACCCCGGCGGAGATGCGGGCCCTCTTTGAGTATCTGCGCTCCCACGTGGTGGACGCGGACAAGGCCATCTTCTCCACCCACTGCCACGACGATCTGGGTCTCGCCACCGCCAACACCCTGGCGGGCATCCAGGGCGGCGCCCGGCAGATCGAGTGCACGGTCAACGGCCTGGGCGAGCGGTCCGGCAACACGGCCCTGGAAGAGGTCATCATGGCCATGCACACCCGGCCCAATGAGTACCCCTACGAGGCCCGGATCGACACCACCCAGATCACAAGGGCCAGCCGCACGGTGTACTCCATCATCGGCCAGAGCGCGCCCCTCAATAAGCCCATCGTGGGCCGCAACGCCTTCGCCCACGAGGCCGGCATCCATCAGCACGGGGTCCTGGCCAACAAGCAGACCTATGAGATCTTGACGCCCGAGTCCGTGGGCCTCTCCACCAACAACCTGGTACTGGGCAAGCACTCCGGCAAGCACGCCGTGGACGACCGGCTCCGGGCCCTGGGCTACACCCTTTCCAAGGAGGAGCTTCTGGCCTGCTTCGAGGAGTTCAAGGTCCTCTGCGACAAGAAGAAGGTGGTCACGGACGCGGACCTGGAGGCCATCGCCGAGCACCGCTCCGTGGTGGATGACAGCGAGGACGTGAACGGCTACAAGCTGGACTGGTTCTCCGTCCACACCAGCAACTTCACCACCGCCACCTGCACCGTGAGCCTGGAGAAGGACGGGGAGAAGTTCGAGGACGTGTGCCTGGGCGACGGCCCCATCGACGCCGCCTTCAACGCCATCGACAAGATCGTCAAGCCCGTGGAGCACACCTTCGACATCTACAACATCCACTCCATCTCCGAGGGCAAGGACACCCTGGGCGACGTGACCATCAAGCTCACCGCCGAGAACCGGACCTACACCGGCAAGGGCCTGTCCACGGACATCATCGAGGCCAGTATCGTGGCCTACATCAAGGCCGTGAACAAGCTCTGCGCCGCCACGGCCGCCAAAAAGGAGAGTGCGTGATATGGCAATGACCATGACCCAGAAGATCTTGGCCGCCCACGCCGGGCTCCCCGCCGTGAAGGCCGGAGACCTCATCGAGGCCAAGCTGGACCTGGTGCTGGGAAACGACATCACCGCCCCCGTAGCTGTGACGGTGTTCGACAAGGCCGGGCTCACCAAGATATTCGATAAGGACAAGATCGCCATCGTCCTGGACCACTACACCCCCTGCAAGGACATCAAGTCCGCCCAGCTCTGCAAGCAGGCAAGGGAGTTTGCCCACCGGTTCGGCATCACCCACCTCTACGACGTGGGCCAGGTGGGCATCGAGCACGCCCTGCTGCCGGAAAAGGGTCTCGTGGCCCCCGGCGAGTGCGTCATCGGCGCGGACAGCCACACCTGCACCTACGGCGCCCTGGGCGCCTTCTCCACCGGCGTTGGCTCCACGGACATGGCCGCCGGCATGGCCATCGGCGAGAACTGGTTCAAGGTCCCCGCCGCCATCAAGGTCACCCTCACCGGCCAGCTCCAGCCATACGTGGGCGGCAAGGACGTGATCCTCCACCTCATCGGCAAGATCGGCGTGGACGGCGCGCTCTATAAATCCCTGGAGTTCACCGGCCCCGGCGTGTCCTCCCTCTCTATGGACGACCGGTTCACCATCGCCAACATGGCCATCGAGGCCGGGGCGAAAAACGGCATCTTCCCGGTGGACGAGAAGACCGTGGAGTACGTCACCGGCCGGGTGGACCGCCCCTGGACCAAGTATGAGGCCGACCCGGACGCGGAATACGACAGCGAGGTGGTCATCGACCTCAACGAGCTGGCCCCCACCGTGAGCCTGCCCCATCTGCCCAGCAACGCCAAGCCCGTGGATGAGGTGAAGGGAAAGCCCATCGACCAGGTGGTCATCGGCTCCTGCACCAACGGCCGCATGAGCGACATGCGCATCGCCGCGGGCATCCTGAAGGGCAGGAAGGTTGCGCCGAACGTGCGGTGCATCGTCATCCCCGCCACCCAGGACGTGAGCCGCCAGTGCATGAGAGAGGGCCTGGCCGAGATATTCCTGGACGCCGGGTGCGTGTTCTCCGTGCCCACCTGCGGCCCCTGCCTGGGCGGCCACATGGGCTGCATGGCGGAGGGCGAGACGGCCGTTGCCACCACCAACCGCAACTTCGTGGGCCGCATGGGCCACGTGGACAGCCAGGTGATCCTGGCCTCCCCCGCCGTGGCCGCCGCCAGCGCCGTGGCCGGATGCCTGGCCTCGCCCCTGGACATCATGAAGGAGGGAAACTGACATGCCCACCGGAACTGTTTTCAAATACGGCGACAACGTGGATAC
>CANQIH010000157.1 GCA_947624035.1 uncultured Oscillospiraceae bacterium
CACCGCTCATTTTCATCTCCACGGTGCTCACCCACCTGGTGGGCGGCTCCGCCGGCCGGGAGGGAGCGGCCCTGCAGCTGGGCGGCTCCATGGCCGCCTACATAGGCCGCACCATCCGCCTGGATGAAAAGGACCGCCGGGTCATGGTCATGTGCGGCATGGCCGCGGCCTTCTCGGCGCTTTTCGGCACGCCCATCACCGCCGCCATCTTCGCCATGGAGGTGGTGAGCGTGGGCGTGATGTACTACGCCGCCCTGGTGCCCTGCTTCATCTCGTCCATCTCGGCGTTCATCCTGGCCCAGGAGCTGGGGCTCCACGGCGTCACGGGCTACACCATGGGGGCCGCCGCGCCCCTCACGCCCATGGCCGTGTTCCAGACGGCGGCGCTGGGACTTTTATGCGCGCTGGTGTCCATCATCTTCTGCGAGGCCATGCACCTGTCCACCAAGCTGTACGCCAAGGCCATCCCCAACCCCATGTGGCGGGCGGCGGTGGGCGGCGGTCTGGTGCTGCTGCTGACCATCCAGGTGGGGCACGACTGGTATAATGGCTCCGGCGACTGGCTCATCCGCCACCTGCTCCCCGGCAGGACCATCCCCTGGGCCTTCGCGTTGAAGATACTCTTCACAGCCCTGACCCTGGGCGCGGGCTTCCGGGGCGGCGAGATCGTCCCGGCCCTGGCCACGGGCTGCGCCTTCGGCACCTGGATGGGCCCCCTGCTGGGCCTGCCCCATGGCTTTGCCGGGGCGCTGGGCATGACGGCGGTGTTCTGCGGCGTCACCAACTGCCCCATCTCGGCCATCAGCCTGGCCTTTGAGCTGTTCGGCGGCCACGGCATGGCTCTGTTCGCCCTGTGCTCCGCGGTGAGCTACATGCTCTCGGGGTACTATGGGCTGTACAGCGAACAGAAGATAGTTTACTCGAAATTCAGAACAGAGTGGATAAACAAAAAAGCGGACTGATAAAATGCCGCCCACCGGGCGGCAACAAAACAAAAGGCCCCCTTGTGTAAAGGGGGCTGGCTGCCCGAAGGGCAGTCTGAGGGATTGTTACCAAGCTCAGGTATATATCCTGGCTCGGTAACAACCCTTCCGTCCCGGCTGACGCCGGGCCACCTCCCCTTGCACAGGGGAGGCTTTTTTGCCGCCAATGGCGGCATGTTTTACAGCTTCATCAGATACAGCGCAAAGACCAGGATACCGGCCACCAGCACCGCGGCGGCGCCGATGGCGGCGGGGAAGTTGATCTTCCGGCCCCGGCCCTCGGGGGTCCCCTCGATGAGCTTGGCGGCCCGCAGGCCGTTGACCACGGGCTTGTAGAGCAGCATGGTGATGGCGGCGTTCAGGGCCCCCTTCACCAGGTTGAAGGGCAAAAACACCGTGGGCAGCATGGCGGCCACCACGGCCCGGTCCATCTTCATATAGAGCGGGGTGATGATCCAGTTCCACAGCACCATGGCAACGGACACGCCCGCCACGCCGGCCAGCAGGCCCAGCACCGCGCCCTTCATGTTGTGCATCTTCTTGTAGATGAGGGCGGCGGGCACGGCGAAGGCGCAGGTAGACACGGCGTTCATGATGAAGCCGTAAGGGCCGGTGCTGGAGATGGTGATCATCTCCACGAAGCTCACGATGACGGAGATGATCACGCTGGTCAGGGGGCCGTAGATGAAGCCGCCGATGACCACGATCACGTCCTTGGGGTCGTAGCTCAGAAAGCCGATGACGTCGGGGATGACGCGGCCCACCAGCACCGCGGCGTAGGCCACGGCACAGAGCATGCCCACGGTGGCGGGCCGGTAGGCGCTGGCATGCCTTGAGGGTTTGTTGACGACGGGATTGCTGTCCATAGAGAGATACCTCCTGCAAAAAATTTGACACCTGAAAGCACATGCCTTTCAGGTGTCAAACGAGGACGCATCTTTTCACAGGCGGCGGGCCGCCCGGGTATATGGTACCATTCAACACATCTTCTTTCATCCAGACTGTAACTGTCGGTCCCGGAGTTCCACCGGGTCTGCTTTCGCTCGCGGACTGTACCGCCGATCGGGAATTTCACCCTGCCCTGAAGACATCGCCTATTCGGTTGTCGCCCATACTATAGCACGTTGCTTCGGTAAATGCAATACCTTACAGGCTGTCAATATCTTCCATCAGCGCGGCGATCTCCGCCTCGGTGCTGGCCCAGCTGGTGCAGAACCGCACGCAGCTGCGGTGGTCGTCGATCTCGCTCTCGAACTCGAAGCAGTATTTCTGCTCCAGCGCCCGTATCACGTCGTTTTCCAGGATGACGAACTGCTGGTTCGTGGGGCTCTCGATGTAAAAGCCGATGCCCTTGCGCTCACAGGCAGCCCGCAGCCTCATGGCCTTCTCCACGGCCCCCCGGCCGATGTCGAAGTAGAGCCCGTCCTTGAAGAGGGTGTAGAACTGCAGGCCCAGCAGCCAGCCCTTGGCCAGCATGGCGCCGTTTTGCTTCATGTAGCTGCGGAAATCCGGCTGGAGCTCCGGGTTCGCGATGACCAGGGCCTCTCCGAACAGGGCGCCGCACTTGGTCCCGCCGACGGTGAACATGTCCGCCAGCCGGGCAAAGTCCGCCAGAGTGGCGTCGGAGGCGGCCAGGCCGTAGGCCATCCGGGCCCCGTCCACGAAAAGGTACATCCCGTACACGTCGCACACGGACCGGATGTCCTCCAGCTCCTGCCGGGTGTACACCGTGCCGTACTCCGTGGGAAAGGAGATGTACACCAGCTTGGGCTGGGTGATGTGCTCCCGCACGGTGCTGACCACATAGCTCCGGCCGGCCTCCATGATCTGCCGGGCGGTGATCTTCCCGTCCGTGGCCGGCAGGGCCAGGATCTTATGGCCGGTGTTCTCCACCGCCCCGGTCTCGTGGACGTGGATGTGGCCGCTGTCGGCGCACACCACCCCCTGGAAGGGGCGCAGCGCCGCGGCGATGGCCGTGAAATTCACCTGGGTCCCGCCCACCAGAAAGTGCACCGCCGCCTGGGGCCGGTCCAGGTGCTTTTTGATCTCTTCGGCGGCGGCCTGGCACCACTGGTCGGTGCCGTAGCCGCTGTAGCTCTCGCCGTTGGTGGCGGCCAGGGCCTCCAGAATGGCCGGGTGGGCGCCCCGGTTGTAGTCGTTGTTGAAGCGGATCATAGCTCGGTCCTTTCTCTTTCGTGATCACGTGCAGTATATCACGGCCCGGTCCCGTTGGCAATCCGGTTTGATTTGTCCCCCGGCCGTCAAGAATATCAGGGGAGGGATGGACATGGGACCGATCTGGACAAGGGACGTCAACATACCTGAGAGGCCGCCCCTGCCGGGGGACATGGAGGCGGAGGCCGCCGTCATCGGCGGCGGGCTGGCCGGGTGCCTCACGGCGTACTGTCTGCGGGAGGCCGGGGTGAACACGGTGGTGCTGGAGGCCGCCCGGATAGGCTCCGGCCAGACGGCTGGCACCACCGCCAAGGTCACCAGCCAGCACGGCCTCATTTACGGGCGGCTCATCCGGCAGCTTGGCCCGGAGCTGGCCCGGATGTACGCCGAGGCAAACCAGCGCGCCATTGAGCGGTACCGCGCCCTGGTCCGGGAAAAGGGTGTGGACTGTGACTTTGAGGAGCGGCCGGCCTACCTCTACACCCGCGCCGCGCCCGCCGTCCTCCAGGCCGAGTGGGAGGCCGCCCGGCGCCTGGGCCTGCCCGCCCGGCTCACCACCGGCACCGCCCTGCCCTTCCCCGCGGCAGAGGCCCTGCGGTTCGACGGCCAGGCCCAGCTCCACCCACTGAAGCTCCTGCGGGCCATCTCGGAGGACCTGACCGTGTACGAGAGAACCCCCGTCCGGGCAGTGGAGGGCCGCACCGTATACACGGACCGGGGCCGGGTCCGGGCGGAGCACATCGTGTTCGCCTGCCACTTCCCCTTCGTGAACGCGCCGGGGTATTACTTCGCCCGGATGCACCAGGACCGCAGCTACGTGCTGGCCCTGGAAAAGGCCCAGGCCCTGGACGGTATGTATCTGGGCGTGGACCCGGGGAGCCTGTCCTTCCGGCAGACCGGGGACGTGCTGCTGCTGGGCGGGGCGGGCCACCGGACCGGGGACAACGCCGCCGGCGGCCGGTATGACAAGCTCCGCCGGGCGGCCCGCAGCTTCTGGCCGGACAGCCGGGAGCTGGCCCACTGGTCCGCCCAGGACTGCATGCCCATGGACGGCGTGCCCTACATCGGGCCATATGCAAAAAACCGCCCGGGCTGGTACGTGGCCACGGGCTTTCAGAAGTGGGGCATGACCACGTCCATGGCGGCGGCCCATATCCTCACGGACGCCATCCTGGGCCGGGAGAACGACTATGCCCCGGTGTTTTCCCCCCAGCGGCGGCTCACCGCTCCAGGGGTCAAGGCCGCCCTCTCCGACGGCCTGCGCTCGGCGAAGGAGATGGGGCGGCAGGTGTTCTCCTTTCCCGCCGAGGGGGCGGAGGCCATGCCCGGCGGCCACGGCGGCATCGCGGAGCACCAGGGCCGCAAGATGGGCATATACCGGGATGACGATGGCGGGCTCCACGCGGTGGATACCCGCTGCCCCCACCTGGGGTGCCAACTGTCATGGAACGCGGACGAGCGGACCTGGGACTGCCCCTGCCACGGCTCCCGCTTCGACGCGGACGGGCGGCGGATAACCGGACCGGCCCAGCGGGATATCGGGCTGTAGGGTTTCCCCCTTCAGTCGCGGCGCAAGCGCCGCGACAGCTCCCCTGAGGGGTGTAGCAAGTGCTTGGACGACCACCACGCCAATGCCTCCCTCTGACGAGGGAGGTGGCGCGGCGAAGCCGCGACGGAGGGAGAGATATCTTAAACCGGGACATTAGCTATCTCTCCCTCAGTCAGCTTCGCTGACAGCCCCTTCGTCAGAGGGGGCCGCTGGCCTGGCAGAAACTTTAAACCATTGCCGACCCCCTTGCCTCCCCTCGAGGGGAGGTGCCGAGCGAAGCGAGGCGGTAGGGTGAAACGTTGGTCAACTGCCACCCTCCGTTTCCCCCTTCTGTCTCGTCGGCGCACGCGTTGCAGGTCTCCCACCGATGGGGTGTAGCAAGTGCTTGGACGACCACCACGCCAATGCCTCCCTCTGACGAGGGAGGTGGCGCGGCGAAGCCGCGA
>CANQIH010000158.1 GCA_947624035.1 uncultured Oscillospiraceae bacterium
TCTTCGCCGGACCGCTCCGCGGCGGCCTTCTCCGCGGCGGCCTTCTCCGCGGCGGCCGCCTGACGGGCGGCCTCCTCCTCGGCGGCATGCCGCAGCTTCCGCTCCCGGCGCTCCGTGACCTCCTGGGGGATGGGCTTGATGTCGCCGGCCTGGGTCAGGGCCCAGCGGGTCATCAGCGGGCCCACCATCTCATACACCAGCACCGCGAACAGGGTGATGTTGCGGATGAGCGCGCCCTGGGCGCCCAGCTGGGCGGCGGTGGTGCACATGCCCAGCGCCACGCCCGCCTGGGGCAGCAGCGTGATGCCCAGATACTTGCAGATCTGGGGGGCGCAGCGGGTGGCCTGGGCGCTGATGCGGGCGCCTATGTACTTACCGGCGGAGCGGGCCAGGATGTAGACCGCGCCCACGCCCACGATGGCCCAGTCAGCGAACACGCCCAGCTCCAGCTGTGCGCCGCTGATGACGAAAAACAGCGCGAACAGGGGACTGGTCCACTTGTCCGCCGCGCCCATCAGGTCGTCGGACAGGGGGCACAGGTTGCAGAACACCGTGCCCAGCATCATGCACACCAGCAGGGAAGAAAAGCCCACGGTCACGGGGCCGATCTGGAACTCCAGCATGGAGAGGGAGGCGGTCAGAAACACGAACGCGATGGTCATGTTCAGGCGGTTGGTGTTGGAGTGGAAGAGCTTTTCCATCTGGGTCAGGCCCCAACCCATCAGCGCGCCCAGGGAGAGGGACGCCACGATCTCGATGAGGGGGTTTACGATGATGGGCAGAAGCTCCAGCTGGCCGCTGACCAGGGTGCGGGCGATGCCGAAGCTCACGGCGAATACCACCAGGCCCACCGCGTCGTCCAGTGCCACGATGGGCAGCAGCAGGTCGGTCAGGGGGCCCTTGGCCTTATACTGGCGCACCACCATCAGCGTGGCGGCGGGGGCGGTAGCCGTGGCGATGGCGCCCAGGGTGATGGCCTGGGCCACGGACAGCTTGCCGGGCATGGCCCGGTGAATCAGCACCAGGGCCAGGTCCACCAGCAGCGTGGCGGTCACGGCCTGGAACACGCCGATGATGGCGGCCTGCTTACCGGTGGCCTTCAGGTCACGGAGCCTAAACTCGTTGCCGATGGAAAAGGCGATGAAGCCCAGGGCCACCTCGCTCACGAGACCCAGGCCGCTCACCGCCTCGGCGGTGGGAAAGCCCAGCCCGTCGATGCCCAGACGGCCTAAAAAATAGGGCCCTATGAGAAGGCCCGCCACCAGGTAGGCCGTCACATCGGGCAGCTTCAGCGGCTTGATGGCGCGGGTCATCAGAAGGCCCGCCAGCATCGCCACAGACACAGATAAAAGGGTAGACATAGCTCACACTTCCGCTTTCAGATTCCAACGCAGTATAGCACCGGCCACAGCGGAAAACAACCTTCCATCTGCCCAATTTTCCGGGGTTTTTCGCGGAAGTTTTTGATGAAAAATTCGACTCTTTACAGAGGAAAACAGGCCCCGCCGCTCACGGCTCCCCGCCGGCGCGGAGCCCGTCGAAAAACGTCTTCATGAGCCCGGCGCAGTCCTCCGCCAGGACCCCGCCGTAGATGGCCGGGCGAAAGCCGTACCGCTCCTCGAATAGGTTCAGCACGCTGCCGCAGGAGCCGGTCAGGGGCTCCTTGGCCCCGTATACCACCGTGGGGATGCGGGCGTTCAAAATGGCTCCGGCGCACATGGGGCAGGGCTCCAGCGTCACGTAGAGGGCGCAGCCCTCCAGCCGCCAGGACCCCACCGCGGCGCATGCCTCCTCGATGGCCTCGATCTCCGCGTGGCGGACGGCGCTCTGCCGCTGCTCCCGCCGGTTCCGTCCCCGGCCGATGATCCGGCCATCCCGGTCCGCGATGACGCAGCCCACCGGCACGTCGCCGGTGTCCACGGCCTCCAGGGCCAGGTCCAGGGCCAGGCGCATATAGTCCTCCCGCTCCATGGGCATGCCTCCCTCACTGTTCACAGGCGCACCTCCACCGGGTCCGCGATCTCCATGCTGTCCGGCGTCACCCGGCAGTCATACGCCAGGATGTGCACCCCCGCGTCCGCCGCCGCCTGCAGGGCAGCGGCGAAGGCCGGGTCCGTCTCACCGTTGGGGGTGAAGTATTTTACGTCCGCCATCTGGACGGCGAACAGCACGTACGCCTCCCCGGGGAAGGCCGCCAGCTCCCGCAGGTGCTTCGCGCCCCGCTCCGTGGGCGCGTCCGGGAACAGGACCACACCGTCCCGCTCCAGCGTCACGCCCTTGACCTCCAATAGTGCCAGGTCCGGGGTGAACAGCCCAAAATCGAACCGGCTGCCGCCGTATGTGTACTCGGGCCGTATCTCCGTCCCGGCGGGGAACACGTGCCCCGCCCGCAGCCACTCCAGGGCCGCCTGGTTGGGGGCCTGGCTGTCCATGTTGATGAGCCGGTCCCCCTTTTGGACGGCCGCCAGGTCGTACCGGGTCTTCCGGGCGGGGTTGCCCGCCTCCGCCAGGTACACTGTCGCCCCGGGGACCAGCAGCTCCCGGCACCGGCCCGTGTTCTTCACGTGGACCGTCTCCGTATGGCCGTCCACCCTCACATGGGCGATGAACCGGTTGGGCCGGGCGATGAACGTCCCGGCGATCACGTTACTGTACCGCATAATTCGCTGACGCTAATAGTTTCTTTGTATATTCATGCTGCGGGTGGTCGTATACCTCATCCACCGTGCCGCTCTCGATGATCCGGCCCTTCTCCATCACCAGCACCCGGTCGCAGATGGAGTAGACCACGTTCAGGTCGTGGCTGATGAAGAGGTAGCTTAAGTCCAGCTCCTTCCGCAGGTCCCATAAGAGGTCCAGTATCTGGGCCTGGATGGTCACGTCCAGGGCGGAGACCGGCTCGTCGGCGATGATGAACTGTGGCCGCTGGATGAGGGCCAACGCGATGGATACCCGCTGGCGCTGGCCGCCGCTGAGCTCCTTTGGCCGCCGGGCGGCATACTCCCGCTCCAGGCCCACCCGGTCCATCATGTCCAGCACCCGGCGTTTGCGCTCGGGCCCGTCGTACTTGCCGAAGATGCGCAGGGGCTCCTCCAGTATCCACCCGATGGTCCGGGCGGGGTTCAGGCTGGAGAAGGGGTCCTGGAACACCATCTGGGGCCGCTTGGTGTAGTGGGTGACCGTGCCGGTGACGGCTTTTGGGGGCAGCATGCCCAATATGGCCTTGGACACCGTGGACTTGCCGCAGCCGGACTCGCCCACCAGGCCCACGATCTCGCCCCGGTCCACGTGGAAGCTCACGTCCCGGACGGCCTGGAAGGTCCTGCCCCGGCCAAAGACCGGGGCGTCCGTATATGTCACGGAGAGGTCCTGTACCTCCAAAACCCGTTCACTCATGGCGTTTCCTCGTCGGTATGGCGGCGATGAGCCGCTTGGTGTAGTCGTCCTGGGGGGCGGTGAATATCCGCTGGGTGGGGCCCCGCTCCACGATCTGGCCCTTGTACATCACCGCCACGTCCTCGCACAGCCGCCGGACCACCGAGAGGTCGTGGCTGATGAGCAGGATGGCCACGCCAAACTGCTCGCTCATGGACCGCAGCAGCGTCAGGATCTGGGCCTGGACCGTCACGTCCAGGGCGGTGGTGGGCTCATCGCAGATGAGAAGCTTCGGGTGGATGACCATGGCCGAGGCGATGACCGCCCGCTGGCGCTGGCCGCCGGAGAGCTGGTGGGGGTATTTCTCGTAGGTCTCCGCCACGTCCGGCAGACCCACCTGCTCCATGGCCTCCAGGGCCAGGTGCTTTCGCTCCGCCGGGGGCAGGTCCGTGTGTATCTTCAGGGTCTCCTCCACCTGCCGGCCCACCTTCATGAGGGGGTTGAGGCTGGTCATGGGCTCCTGGAACACCACGCCGATCTCCCTGCCCTGGACGGCGCGGAGCTGGCCCCGGGAGCAGGCCAGAAGGTCCCGGCCCTCGAAGAGCACCTGGCCGGTCATGTTCACGTTCCACCGCTCGATGAGGCCCGAGAGGGCCATGGCGGTGACGGTCTTGCCGGAGCCGGACTCGCCCACCAGCCCCAGCCGCTGGCCGTGGGCCATAGAGAGGTCCACCCCCCGGACCGCCTCCTTGCCGGTGGAGAGGAACGTCACGTGCAGGCCGCGTATATCAAGCATCACCGCCGCCTCCCGTCCCCTCGCTGAGCAGGCCGAAGCCCAGCACCAGCAGGATGATGGCCACGCCGGCGGACAGGGCGTACCAGGGCGCGGAGAGCAGGTACCCCTGGGCCTCGTTCAGCATCCGGCCCAGGCTGGCGTCCGGGGGCTGGACCCCCACGCCCAGGTAGCTCATGGACGCCTCCGCCAGCACGGCGTTATTAAGGCCGATGGCCACGCTGGGCAGCAGCACCGGCACGATGTTGGGCAGGATGTGGGCAAAGAGGATGCGCATGTCACTGGCCCCCATGAGCCGGGCGGAGCGGACGTAGTCCAGCTCCTTCTGCCTTGCCACCTCCGCCCGGACGATGCGGGCGAAGCTGGGCACGAAGAGGATACCCAGGGCCAGGATGATGTTGTACTTGCCGCCGCCCATGAGGGCGATGAGCACCAGGGCCAGCAATATGCTGGGGAAGGCGGCCACGGCGTCGTTGAAGCGCATGACGATCTCGTCCACCCAGCCCCCGTACCAGCCCGTGAGCCCGCCGATGATGAGGCCCGCCGTGAGGCCGATGGCCACCGTGGCGGCGGCGATGATAGCCGTGGCGCAGGCCCCCTCGATGACCCGGGACAGGATGTCCCGGCCAAAATTGTCCGTACCCAGCAGGTGAGCAAGGCAGGGGGAGAGCATCTTGGCCTTGCCGTCCATGGCGTTGGGGTCGTAGGGGGTCCAGAAAAGGCCCATGACGATCACCGCCAGCATGAACGCCGTGATGACCGCCCCCGCTGTGAAGTTTTTGTTTCTCTTTCCGATCATAGCTTGCATTTAGCTGAGGCGAACGCGTGGGTCGATGTACTGCGTCACGATGTCCGCCAGGTAGTTCATGAACACCACCACAAAGGCGATGATGACCACGATGCACTGGACCACCGGGTAGTCCCGGTTGCCGATGCTGGCCACCAGCAGCCGCCCCAGTCCCGGCAGGGCGAACACCT
>CANQIH010000159.1 GCA_947624035.1 uncultured Oscillospiraceae bacterium
GCCTTCTTCACCCACTGGGAGTCCGTGGTCTCCTGGATGCTGTATGACGCCGGCGTCACCGTCAACAGCCCCGAGGATTACGACATCGCCAAGCCCGAGTGATATACCCGGCCAACTGCACTGACTGCGGCGGGCGGAGCCTTCCGGCTTCGCCCGCCTTAAATTCAAACGGACGGAGACGACCGACCTATGGATAAGAAAGAAAAACGCAGCCCGCTCCGCTCGCCCAGCTTTCAGGACTCCATCTTCGTGGGGCTGTGCTCGGCGGGGCTGCTGGCCTATTCCCTGTACCACCACTACTTCGACCGGAACACCTCGGAGTGGAAGACATCGCCCTATCTCTTCCCCACCCTGATCGCCGTGTTCGGTCTTCTGCTGACCGTCTCCCTTATCGCGGACGGGCTCCGGGAATGCCGCGCCGGCGGGGAAGAGAAGAAGGCCGGGGGCAGGAAGAACTTTGTGGGCGTGCTGGTGCTCATCGCCGCCGCGCTGGCCTATTACTTCCTGCTGCCCCTGATCCACTTCATCCCCGCCACGCTGCTGTTTCTGGCCTTCCTGTTCATCTACCTGGGCGAGCGGACTTGGTGGAAGATCGTGCTGCTGACGGTGATCGCCACCGGCCTGATCTACGTGCTGTTCGGCATAGCGCTGCACGTGCGCCTGCCGTGAAGGGGGGAGTATCCGTATGAGTTCGATCGTTGCCAGTCTGTCCTACTTTCTGGACATACGCTTTATCCTGCTGTGCGGCGCCGGCAGCATCGCGGGGCTTTTCGTGGGGGCCATCCCCGGCCTTTCCGTGACGATGGCCACCGCCCTGCTGGTGTCCATCACCTATACCTGGCCCACCAACGACGCGCTGGCCACCGTCATGGGCATCTACGTGGTGGGCGTGTTCTCCGGGGCATTGTCCGCCATATTGCTGAACATCCCCGGCGCGCCCTCCTCCGTGGTCACCACCCTGGACGGCTACCCGATGGCCAAGCGGGGCGAGGCCTATAAGGCGCTGAAATACGCCACCGTCTACTCTTTCGTCGGCTCCCTGTTCGGCCTCATCGCCCTGGCCCTGCTGGCCAAGCCCATCACCTCCATCGCCCTGAAGTTCCAGCCCATGGACTACTTCCTGCTGGCCCTGTTCGGCCTGGCCACCGTGGGCAGCCTGACCACCCAGAGCTTCTCCAAGGGCCTGGTCAGCGCCGTGTTCGGCCTGTTTTTCGCTATGATCGGCATGGACTCCGTGCTGGGCACGCCCCGGCTGACCTTCGGCATCAACAAGCTGAACTCCGGCATCAACACCGTGCCCGCTCTGGTGGGCCTGTTCGGCTTCGCCGAAGTGCTGAGCGTGATCTTCGGCGGGAACATGGACGCGGAGGTCAACGGCATCGTCAAGCAGGTGGTGAAGATCAAGGACATCCTCAAGCACTTCTGGCACAGCCTCTATTACAGCCTCCTGGGGACGCTGGTGGGCGCCCTGCCCGGCGCGGGCGGGCCCGTGGCCGCCTTTTTGGCCTACACCCAGGCCAAGTCCATCACGAAAAATCCCTCCCGGCCCTTCGGCGAGGGGGCGGAGGAGGGCATCGTGGCCTCCGAGAGCGCCAACAACGCCTGCATCGGCGGCGCTTTGATCCCCATGCTGACCCTGGCCGTGCCCGGCGACTCGGTCACAGCCATCATCCTGTCCGTGTTCTACATCCACGGCCTGCAGCCCGGCCCCATGTTCCTGGCCCGGAGCGCCGAGAGCTTCCACGCCATCCTGGCCGGCGGCTTCATCGGCTGCATCTTCCTGCTGATCCTGGGCCTGCTGGTGGCGCCCCGGCTGTCCCACATCATCGCCGTGCCCAAGCGCATCCTGCTGCCCATCGTCACGCTGCTGTGCGTGATCGGCGCCTACGCCTGCAACAACCGGATGTTCGACGTGGGGCTCATGTTCTTCTTCGGCGTGCTGGGCTTCCTCATGCGCACCCGTGGCTACTCCGTGGCCCCCATGACCCTGGCCATCGTGCTGGGGGGCATGATGGACTCCAACTTCCGCCGGGCCGTGTCCCTGGCCTCCTCCGCCGACAACAAGCTGGCGGCCCTGTTCGGCCGGCCCATCACCATGGTGCTGCTGGTGCTGACGGTGTTCTCCATCGTCACCAACATCCCCGCGGTGAAGCGGGCCTGGAACGACCGCAAGGCCAGGAGGAAGGCAAAATGACATACGCCTGCTCCCGCCGGGGCGCCCTCTCCGGGACGATCTCGGTGCCCGGCTCCAAGAGCCACACCATCCGTGCGGTCCTCTACGGCATGCTGGCCGGGGGGACCACCGTGATCCACAACCCCCTGCCGTCCAAGGACGGCCTCGCGGCCCTGGCCGCCGCCCGGGCCCTGGGCGCCGCCGTCACCGTGGATGAGGCGGCCAACACCTGGACCGTCACCGGCACGGACGGACGGCCCTCGGTGCCCGAGAACGTCATCGACACCATGAACTCCGGCACCACCACCAGTTTCGTCATCGGCATCTGCACGCTGCTCACCGGCGGCTGGGCCGTGATAACCGGCGACGAGCAGATACGCCGCCGCCCCTGGAGGCCCCAGACCGAGGCCCTCAACGCATTGGGCGCCCGGTGTATCCACACCCGCCCTGACTGCGACTGCCCGCCCCTGGTGATAAAGGGGCCCCTGCAGGGCGGCGTATGCCGCCTGTCCGGCTTCAACAGCCAGCACATCTCCGGCATCCTGGCCCCCGCCGCGCTGCTGCCCGCCGGCCGGAGTGTGGAGATCTTGGTGGACGAGCCCCGGGAGACCTCCTATATCCAGCTCACCCTGGACTGGCTGGCGCGCTTCGGCGTGAAGGTGGACCACACCGACGGCTATAGGCGCTTTGTGGTCCCCGGGGGACAGCGGTTCACCGCATGCGACTGCCTGGTGCCCGCCGACTGGTCCAGCGCGGCGTTCCCGCTGGTGGCCGCGGCCTGCACCCCGTCGGAGCTGACCGTGGAGGGGCTGGACCTGGAGGACAGCCAGGGGGACAAGGCCGTGGTGGATATCCTCCTGTCCATGGGCGCGGACATCACAAAAGACCCGGCGAACCACCGGCTGACCGTCCGGGGCGGCCGGCCCCTCCACGGCGTCACCGTGGACATGAACCCCATCCCCGACAGTCTGCCCGCCCTGGCCGTGGCCGCGGCCTGTGCCCAGGGCGACACCCATTTCGTCAACTTGGCCCATGTCCGGGTGAAGGAGACCGACCGGGTGGCCGTGATGCAGGAGGTTCTCACCGCCTGCGGGGCCAGCGTGGACATCTCCGCCGACTCCATGACCGTCCACGGCGGCCGGCCCCTGCACGGCTCGGCCGTCAGCAGCCACGGCGACCACCGGGTGGCGATGGCCATGACCGTGTGCGGCCTGATGGCCGGCGGGGAGATGTGTGTCAGCGACCCGCTGTGCGCCGATGTGTCCTTCCCCGGATTTTTCGAGACCATGGACCGGGCTGGGGCTGGCATCGAGCTGCGGGATCGTGTATAATGGTGTCCACAACAAAGAGAGACCTGGGAGGTGCCATATGAAACTTCGGATCGACCCGACCCGATCCTACGCCATGGCCCTGGAGGGCGGCGGCGCCCGGGGGGCCTACCAGATCGGCGCGTGGCAGGCGCTGCTGGAGGCCGGCGTCCACATCCCGGCGGTAGCCGGAACGTCCGTGGGCGCCCTCAACGGCGCCCTGATCACCATGGGCGACGCCGCCCGGGCCGCGGAGCTGTGGTCCAACATCCACTACTCCGAGGTGATGGATGTGGACGACGAGCAGATGGGGGACCTTCTCCGGGGCGACCTGCGGGGCCTGGACCTGCACAAGGTGCTGGAAAAGGTGGGCGACGTGATCCACAACCGGGGCCTGGACGTGACGCCCCTGCGCAACTGGATCCGGGAGATCGTGGACCCCGACGTCATCCGCTCCTCCGGCATCGACTTCTACATCGTCACCTACTCCGTCACCGACCAGAAGGAGCTGGAGCTCCGGGCCAGGGACCTGGAGGACGACGAGCTGTACGACATGCTGCTGGCCAGCGCGTACCTGCCGGCGTTCCGGGCGGAGCGCATGGGCGGGAAGCTCTACGCCGACGGCGGCGTCCGGGACGTGCTGCCGCTGCACGTGCTCATCGCCAATGGCTACACCAGCATCATCGCCATGCGGCTGTACGGCCCCGGCATCATGCGGCCCGTCCGCATCCCCGAGGGCACCAACGTCTACACCATCGCCCCCAAGGAGAAGCTGGGCGGCATTCTGGAGTTCGAGGCGGAGCAGAGCCAGGAGAACCTGCGCCGGGGCTACTTTGACGCCAAACGTTTCCTCTACGGCCTGAAGGGGGACGACTTCTACATAGACGCCCAGTGGAGCGAGGACCAGGCACGGCAGTTTTTGTGCGGCGCCGTCCAGCGGGCCGAGCCCGATCTCTCCCTCCGGGAGGTCCACGAGAAGCGGCTGCCTACCCTGGCGAAGAAGCTGGACGCCGGGGACGGCGGCTACGGGGACATAGCTTCGGCGCTGCTGGAAGCGGCGGCCGCGGCAAAAGAGCTGTCCCCCTGGCAGATATACACCGAGGACGATCTGCTCCAGGCCGTGGGCACCGAGGCCGTGGACAGCGCCCTGGCCGGTCTGCTGGACTGATACAGAGGAATAACGACGAAAAAGCTCCCGGAGCGATTGCTCCGGGAGCTCTCTGATGTTGGCAGCGACCTATCTTTCCAGTCCGTCTCCAGACGAGTATTTTCGGCACAGTCGGGCTTAACTACCGTGTTCGGAATGGGAACGGGTGGACCCCCGCTGTAATAGCCACCAACTGGTTCAGGGCGTGCGCCCTGAAAACTGAACAATGGCGGAGAACACTTCGCTCGGCGTCTGCATAAAGAGTGTTGGTCAAGCCCTCGGGTTATTAGTACCGGTCAGCTCAACACATTACTGTGCTTCCACT
>CANQIH010000160.1 GCA_947624035.1 uncultured Oscillospiraceae bacterium
CCGCACGGCGGGGCTTACTCGTCGCCTTTGGGTCCCGCGGCTCGGGGATGGTCAGCGTCCGGTCCGTCTCGCAAGGGGATTTTCAGCCAAGGTCCCCTCTCTCTGGGCGGCGTATACCGGCGCAATTCCCGTCATGGCCTTTGTCGCCATGAAATATAGCACTGTTGAAATCCGTTGTCAAGTCAAAGTCCGGCGGCAGACGTATTATCCAGCATACGTTTTCTTCTCTTCTTCTGTCAATGCGGGCGCCTCTGTTTCCGCTGCCCCCTTTTTCTTCTCATCCCACGCTTTGCATAGTGCACGCGCTGCATAGAAAGCCGCTAAATACACCAGAAGCCTCGGTATCAAGCCCAGCCGGAAGAGCGCACTGATCCCACTTACTGCCAGAACAAAGCCTTCCCAGATCAACACTTTCATAAACTTCTCCTCCCCCTACAGCGTTTGTTATGAACTGACCACCTAACATTCAGGGAATGAACTCTGCGCTTGCCAGCATAGGCAGGCAGCGCCACAGATAAGAACAGTGTCGCATCTCAAATCCCCATTATTCAAAATCCAGGCAGAACGCCTTGCTTATATTGTACCCGATATATCGGGAATATTCAAGTCCCTATAATCAAAATATAATAAGCAATTGTGGAGGTGGTTCCAATTCTATGATCGTATACACACCCTTGTGGGCGACCATGAGACGCAAAGGCATCACCACTTATGTTCTTATTAGGGATTACTCATTCAGCCGCGGCACACTGGATTCCTTGAAGCATAACCGGAACATCTCCACCGCCACGCTCAATGACCTCTGTAAGATCCTTTCCTGCAGTGTTGAAGACGTTTTGCAATATATCCCAGATGAATAGCCGGTCCCTTGGCAAAGCCGAGGGGCCGGTTATTCATCAACAAAGCCTCGCATTACGAAAACTGGTACATGCCTGTATCCTGTCTTTCACATATTCCTGGATCGTTACAGACACTGTTTCTCTCTCATTTCATCGCTGTGTACATCACCCAGCATACCCCGTACAGCACCGGCTGGTGGGCCAGGTATATGAGCAACGTCCGCCTGCCAGGCCAGGTGAGCCACTTAGGCGCGTCCGCCGTCCGCAAAAGGCTGTCCGCCGGGGCTGCCATGAGCCGCTTTCCGAACCAGCCGCCCAGAAAGAACATGAAGATGTTGGGGAAAAAGGGCGCCCAATCGTAGGACACGAAGTGGGCGTTTCGCAGCCCCAGCCAGTAGAGCCATGTGGGCTCCACGAAGGTGGTATAGCTGATCACCCGGGTCACCAGATACAGCCCCGCCCAGAGCCAGGGCGCCGCCCCATCCGGCACCCGCTCCACATACCGCCCCGTGAAGTGGTACACCGCCATGGCGCAGCAGAGAAACTGTAATATGCCGTACCGGATGGGCGCGCCCACGATATAGGACGCCGCCTCCACCACCAGCCCCGCCGCGAAGGTGACGGCGGCCCGGCGGAGGTTCGACCGGGTGAAATGGGAGCTGACGCCGGAGAGGAAGATGAAGCTCAGCACGATGAACCGCTGCAAAAGGAACACCGGCCACAGCTGGGTGAAGGACTCGGGGACCCACCCGAACATGCTGAGGTCAAAGACGAAGTGGTAGCCCACCATGAGCAGGCACACCAGCCCCCGCCAGCCGTCCAGCCAGGATATGCGCTCAGACATTAAAGAGGAAGTGGGTCACGTCCCCGTCCTGCATGACGTACTCCTTGCCCTCGGCCCTAAGTAAGCCCTTCTCCCGGGCGGCGGCCTCGCTGCCGCAGGCCTTCAAGTCCTCAAAGGCGATGATGTTGGCCCGGATGAAGCCCCGCTCGAAGTCGGTGTGTATCTTCCCGGCGGCCTGGGGGGCTTTTGTGCCCTTTTTGATGGTCCAGGCCCGGCACTCGTCCGGCCCGCAGGTGAGGAAGGATATGAGCCCCAGCAGGTCATAGGAGCACTTGATGAGCCGCTCCAGGCCGGACTCCTGGATGCCCAGCTCCTCCATGAACATGGCCCGGTCCTCCGGGTCATCCAGCTCCGCGATGTCCTGCTCGAACCGGGCGCACACCGGCAGCACCAGGCTGCCCTCGGCGTCGGCTATGGCTTTCACAGTCTGGTAGTAGGGGCTCTGCTCCGCCTGGGCGAAGCCATCCTCGTCCATGTTGGCGGCATAGATCACGGGCTTGAGGCTCAATAGGTCCGACTGGGCGATCATGTCCGCCTCCTCCCCCTCGCAGGGGAAGCTGCGGGCGGACTTGCCCTCGTTGAGCCAGGCGGCCAAGCGGCCCATCAGGTCCGCCTCCTTGGCGTATTTCTTGTCGCCGCTCTTCACATACTTCTGGGCCTTCTCGAACCGCCGCTGGACCATCTCCAGGTCGGCCATGATGAGCTCCAGGTCCACGGTCTCGATGTCGCTCTTGGGGTCCGTGGAGCACTCGTGGCGGATGATGTTGGCGTCGTCAAAGCACCGCACCACGTGGACGATGGCGTCGGTGTTGCGGATGTTGCCCAAAAACTTGTTGCCCAGGCCCTCGCCGTGGCTGGCGCCCTTCACCAGGCCCGCGATATCCACGAACTCGATGGTGGCGGGGGTGTACTTCTTGGGATGATACATCTCCGCCAGGAAGTCCAGCCGCTCGTCCGGCACGGCCACCACGCCCACGTTGGGGTCGATGGTGCAGAAGGGGTAGTTGGCCGAATCCGCCCCGGCGTTGGTCAGGGCGTTGAAAAGGGTGCTCTTGCCCACGTTGGGCAGCCCCACGATGCCAAGCTGCATATTTGTATCTCACTCCTTGAAATAATACGATGGTTGATTATAGCACATCCGCCGAAGGCGGGATGCTATAATGTGGCATGTTTTGCGGTTCCGGCAAAGCCGGGAGCAAAACCGCCTTAAATCAATTATAATAGCCGCATTGCGGCTATTATAGCACATCAAAACACATCATTCAACGTTTTAGCGGGATAGTTTCACTCCGCCAATACCGCGCCGGAGACGATAAAGCCCACGTCCGTGACCGTGCCCCCGGCGGGGATGGCGGCGTTGTAGTCCTTGGAGCTGACGGTCAGCACGTTCCCTTGGGCGCTGTACTCTCCGTTCCAGCCGTCAAGCAGCGTGACGTCTCCGTCAAAGGCCAGCTCCACGATCCAGCCCTCCCGGGCGGTGCCGGAGGTGTCGGTCAGGGTCAGCCCGTACTGGCGATACGTCTCCCCCTCCGCCTCCCAGCTGTTGACCAAGGTCACGCCGACTTGAAGCCCGCCCTGCGCGGTCTGATATCCCGTGGAGGGGGTGTCCGCTTCCGCCTCCGGCTCCGCCGGGATATGCTCTCCGCTCAAGAGCTCATATACCCACCGGCCCGACCAAGACAGGTCCTCCGGCTCGAAGCCGGAAGTTTTTGTGCATCCGCTTTTGAGCATGGCGCTGGACTCGTCCTTGTTGGACAGGTTCCAGTTTACATAACTTGTCCCCAGCCTATCCATGAGCTCTATCCATATGTCGGACTGCTCTTCGTTCACCACGCCGTTCCCGCTGGCGTCGCAGGTGCCGAACTCGGACACGAAGATAGGCAGCCCCGCCTCCGCGGCCGCCTCCATGCGGGCCCGCAGGTCGTCCCGGTGGGTACCGGCGTAAAAGTGCAGGGCGTACATGACGTTACCGTACTCCGTGATGGGGTCCGCCGCGGCCTGGTCCACCATCTGGCACCAGTTGGGCGTGCCCACGATGACCACCGCGTCCGGGTCGTTGTCCCGGATGACAGGGAGCACCTGGAGGGCGTATGCCTTCACGGCGGGCCAGTCCGTGCCGCCGTTGGGCTCGTTGCATATCTCGTATAGCACGTTGTCCCTGTCCGCGAAGGCGGCGGACATCTCGTCAAAGAAGGCAAGGGCCTCCTGGGCGTGGATGCTAGGGTCACTGTCCGACAGGATGTGCCAGTCCACGATGGCGTACATCCCCGCCTCCGATGCCCAGGCCACGCCGTCCTTTACGAGCTGCTTCAGCGCCTGCCGGTCCCCGCCATTGCAGTAGCCGCCGTACTCGTCCGTGTACATGGCCAGGCGGACCACGTTCGCGCCCCACTCACGGAGCTGCTTAAAGCAACCGGCGTTGACGTACTCCGGGAACCAGGCCAGACCGTGGGTGCTGACGCCCCGCAGCTGCACCGGCTGGCCGCCCTCGTCCACGAGTTGGGTCCCCTCCACGTGGAGCGGACCGGGCGCCTTCTCCCCTGCCGCCATGGCGGGCGTCGCCGGCACGGCGGTCAGCATCGCCGCGGCCAGTATGAACATGCAAATCCTTTTCATCTTCATCATGCAGTACCTTGAAATACCGCGCACCCTGTCAAATTCAGGGTGCGCGGTCATGTGGTTCATTTCTTGATGTCGTCCACCCAATAGGGAGGCCGCTCGTCCGGGCCCTTGTACTCCCCCTCCGCAGGCGGGACGTCCGCCCCGGGCGCGGGGGCCTCGGGCTCTTCCTTCACGAACTCCACGCCGCCGGCGGGCTGCTGCGCAGGCGCCGCGGGGGCCGTGGGCTGTGCCGTCTTGGGGGGCTCCTTCTTGGGGGGCAGCTCCCCGTGGTCGCAGAAGTAGTCGAAGTCCGCGCCGTCCATGGACTCGTGCTGCAACAGGTACTCCGCCACGCTGATAAGGGTCTCCCGGTGCTCCGTGAGAAGCGCCTCGCACCGCTTGGAGGCCTCGTCGAAGATGCGCTTGACCTCCTCGTCGATGACCGCCGCGGTCTCCTCGGAGTAGGACTTGGTGGTGCCGAAGTCCCGGCCGATGAACAGGCTGTGGCTGGAGTCGTCGAAGCTGATGGGGCCGAGCCTATCGCTCATGCCGTATTGCATGACCATGGCCCGGGCCATCTTGGACGCCTGCTGGATGTCGCCGGAGGCGCCGGTGGAGATGTCGTCCAAAAACAGCTTCTCCGCCATGCGGCCGCCCCGG
>CANQIH010000161.1 GCA_947624035.1 uncultured Oscillospiraceae bacterium
AAGCGGTCCTTGTCCAGCTTCTCGTGGGTGGTGCTGTCCCAGAACCGGCAGGTGTCGGGGCTGATCTCGTCGGCCAGCACCAGACGGCCGTCCGTTGTCTTGCCGAACTCCAGCTTGAAGTCCACCAGGTCCACGTTCACAGCCGTAAAGAAGGCCTTCAGCACGTCGTTGACCTTGAAGGCCATGGCCTTGATCGCGTCCAGCTCCTCGGGAGTGCACAGACCCAGGGCCAGGGCGTGGTAGTCGTTGATGAGGGGGTCGCCCAGCTCGTCATTCTTATAGGACGTCTCAAAGGTGGGGGCGGCGAACACGATACCCTCCTCCACGCCGTACCGCTTGGCGAAGCTGCCGGCGGAGATGTTGCGGATGATGACCTCCAGGGGCACGATGGTCACCCTGCGGACCACGGTCTCCCGGTCGTTCAGCTCCTCCACGAAGTGGGTGGGCACGCCCTCCTTCTCCAGGATCTGCATGAGGTAGTTGGTCACCCGGTTGTTGATGGCGCCCTTCCCGGCGATCTGGCCCTTCTTGAGGCCGTTGAAGGCGGTGGCATCGTCCTTGTAGGAGACGATCAGCAGATCGGGGTCCTCGGTGGCATAGACCTTCTTGGCCTTGCCCTCATAGAGCTGTTCCTTTTTCGTCATGACATGTATCCTCCGTTCGGTAGTTTAACGATTGAAGCGCGCCTCGATGGAGGCGTTTTTGGCCAGCACCTTCTGTTTGGCGATGGTCCGCACGTCCGCCAGCTTCTGGGCCAGCCTCTCGTCCGTGACGGCCAGTATCTCCACAGAAAGCAGCGCGGCGTTGGCAGCCCCATCGATGGCCACGGTGGCTACAGGGATGCCGGAGGGCATCTGCACCGTGGACAGAAGGGCGTCAACGCCGTCAAGAGTTTTGGACTTTAAAGGGATGCCGATGACCGGCAGGGTGGTGTTGGCCGCCAGGGCCCCGGCCAGGTGCGCGGCCATGCCGGCGGCGGCGATGATCACGCCGATGCCGTTGGCCCGCGCGTTCGCGGCGAAGTCCCGGGCCTCGTCCGGGGTGCGGTGTGCGGAGAAGATGTGCACCTCGAAGGGCACGCCGAATTCCTCCAGCTTTGCCGCTGCCTTCTCCACGACGGGCAGGTCGCTGTCGCTGCCCATGACGATGGCTACTTTCTTCATAGACGCCTCCTTTGTAAAAAAGCAAAAGGACAGTCCTATTCTCTCGATGATAGAACTGCCCAGACGGTCGGCTTTCCCGCGGCGCCGGCTCCCTTGCGTTCCCTCGCATACCGTCAGTGACCGGCGCTCACATGCTGTTGTTTTGTCTTGCTGTACAAGCATTATAGCAAATCGAAAAAAACAAAGTCAATTATTCCTTCCACTTATGGAAATATAATTTTCCGCCCGTTCCGCGCCATAATTTGTCTATTCTGCCCAGCTTGCCGCAAACCCTTGATTTTCAAGGACTTTTGGCCCGGAAATGGTTGCAATATCCTGTCGAATAGTTACAAAATGACACGCAATTTTAACTTGATGCGGCATGGTTTTCGGTGTAGGATAATATTGACGGAATAAGCGCATTTATGTGGTTTCTCTCTTTTCCATCCTGCGGAGAAAGGATATATATGGACCTCTTTTATAAGATCGTCGCGCTCCTGGGCGGGCTTGCCATGTTCCTGTACGGCATGCGCGTCATGGGCGACGGGTTGAAGAGCTGTTCCGGCGGCGCCATGAAGGCCGCCCTGGCCAAGGTCACCAGCAGCCCGGCCCTGGGCTTTCTGCTGGGCACCCTGGTCACCTGCATGATCCAGAGCTCCACCGCCACCATCGTGCTCACGGTGGGCCTGGTGGGCGCGGGGTTTCTCACCTTCCGGCAGTCCATCGGCATCGTCCTGGGCGCCAACGTGGGCACCGCCATCACCGCCCAGATCATCCGCCTGATGGACGTGCAGGCCGGGACCACCAGCCTCCTTTACCTCTTTAACGCGGATAACCTGGCGCCCCTGGCCCTGATTTTGGGCATCGTGCTCATCATGTTCGTGAAGAGCCGCGCGGCGAAAAACGTGGGCACCATCGCCACTGGCTTCGGCGTCCTCTTCATGGGCCTCATCTTTATGAGCGACGCGGTCAGCACCCTGGGCGACAGCCTCAGCAGCCTGCTGACGGCCTTTGAGGACAACTACGTGCTGGGCTTTCTCGCCGGCACCGCCGTCACCGGCATCATCCAAAGCTCCTCCGCCGTCATCGGCATTTTGCAGTCCTTCGCAAGCTCCGTGGGCGTCCGGTTCTGCGGCGTGTTCGCCGTCATCATCGGCGTGAACATCGGCGACTGCCTCACCACCTTCCTGGTCAGCCGCATCGGCGCCAAGCCCGACCAGATCCGCACCGTCACCGTCCACGTCATCTACAACATCTGCGCCGCAGCGCTCATCATCCTGGTGCTGAGCGTGTGCCGCCTCTCTGGCGTCATCAGCGACAAGCTCTGGTATATGGAGCTCAACTCCGGCGGCGTGGCCAACGTCCACGGCCTGTTCCGCCTGGTGCCCGCCGTGCTGTTTCTGCCGCTATCCGGCGTGTTCGCGAACCTGGCCGAGAAGATCGTGCCGGACAAGCCCATCAACGCCGAGGACGCGGACATCATGGAGAACCTCCGGGAGCTGGACAGCCACCTGGTCACCAACCCCGGCCTGGCCCTGGACCAGTCCGCCCACCTGCTGGGCCACATGGCCGACATGGCCCAGAAGAACTACGAGTCCGCCGTGGAGCAGATATTCCAGTTCGACACCAAGCGTGAGGAGCGCATCGCCCAGCGGGAGGAGCTGCTGGACCGGATGGCGGACGCCACCAACCAGTACATCATCCGGGTGTCCCCCTATATCACCCGGGAGGCGGACAACCGCAATCAGGACTTCCAGATCAAGGCACTGGGCTGCTTTGAGCGCATGGGTGACCTGGCCGTGAACATCCAGCAGGACACCGTCACCCTTTTGCAGAGCTCCCTGTCCTACACCGGCGCCGCCCAGGCTGATCTGAAGGTGGCCATCGGCGCCGTCCACGACATCCTGGACCTGACGAAAAAAGCCTTCGACGCCGGGGACACGGCCATGGCCCGGGAGGTGGAGCCCCTGGAGGAGGTCATCGACGACCTCATCGAGGCCATGAAGGCCCGGCACGTGGAACGGCTCACCAAGGGCGCCTGCAACATGCTGGCCGGCATCCAGTACATGAACCTGCTGCAGAACCTGGAGCGTATCTCCGACCAGTGCTCCGATCTGGCCGTATACATGCTGGGCCGGTTCGACACCTCCGTCACCGGCCAGGAGCACAGCTACCTGCACAACCTGCACCACTCCAGCAACGAGGATTACCGGCGCATGTTCGTGCAGAACTACCGCCGCTACTTCCCCCTGCTCCAGCCGGCGGGGACCGCGCCGGACCGGGCCTCAGCCCCCCCGGAGAAGGAGAAGTCCCCGGACAAGTCCCGGGGCAAGCATAAAAAAAAGCTTGACAAAAAGTGAGCATCCCCCTATAATGGCCGCAAGAGCAAAGGTGTTCTTTGAAACGCCCTTGCTCTTTTTTTGTTTGGAGAAAGCGTCAAGGAGAGTAAAGACATGTGTGCTATCATGGGTTTCACCAAAGGGACGCTCTCAGAGGAGGAGCTGCGGCCCTACTTTGAGCGTACCCAGTCCCGCGGCCCGGACATGAGCCGCATCGAGAGGGCCGGGGACGGCTGGCTGTGCTTCCACCGCCTGGCCATCATGGGCCTGCACCCCGAGGGGATGCAGCCCTTCCACCTGGACGGCGACATGGCCGTGTGCAACGGGGAGCTGTACCTGTTCCGCCCGCTGAAGGCGGAGCTTGCCAAGGAGTATGATTTCGTCAGCGAGTCCGACTGCGAGATCATCCTGCCCCTGTACCGCAAGTACGGCCTGGACATGTTCAAAATGCTGGACGCGGAGTTCGCCATGCTCATCTACGACAGCCGGCGGGACGAGCTCATCGCCGCCCGGGACCCCATCGGCATCCGGCCGCTGTTCTACGGATATCTCGCGGATGGGTCCATCGTCTTTGCCAGCGAGGCGAAAAACCTCATCGGCCTCTGCCAGGAGATAAAGCCCTTCCCTCCCGGCCACTACTACGCCGGCGGGAAGTTCGTCCGCTACGCCGATCTCACCACCGTGAAGGAGTACATCACGGACGACCTGGAGACCGTCTGCAAAAACATCCGCGAAAAACTCATCCTGGGCATCGACAAGCGGCTGGACGCCGACGCGCCCCTGGGCTTTCTCCTGTCCGGCGGCCTGGACAGCAGCCTGGTGTGCGCCATATCCGCCCGGGTCCTGGGCAAGCACATCCGCTCCTTCGCCATCGGCATGGACAAGGACGCCATCGACCTCAAGTACGCCCGCCAGGTGGCGGACTACATCGGCGCGGACCACACGGAGGTGTACATGACCCGCCAGCAGGTGCTGGACAGCCTGGAGGAGGTCATCGCCATGCTGGGCACCTACGACATCACCACCATCCGGGCCAGCATGGGCATGTATCTCTGCTGCAAGGCCATCCACGAGCGGACGGACGTGCGGGTGCTGCTCACCGGCGAGATATCCGACGAGCTGTTCGGCTACAAGTACACCGACTTCGCCCCCTCCCCGGAGGCCTTCCAGGCCGAGGCCAAAAAGCGGGTGGATGAGCTCTATATGTACGACGTGCTCCGGGCGGACCGGTGCATCTCCGTCAACTCCATCGAGGCCCGGGTGCCCTTCGGGGACCTGGAGTTCGTGGACTACGTCATGCGCATCGACCCAAAGCTCAAGGTCAACAGCTACAACATGGGCAAGTATCTGCTGCGCCACGCCTTCGAGCGGGACCGGCTGCTGCCCGAGTCCATCCTCTGGCGGCAGAAGGCGGCCTTCTCCGACGCCGTGGGCCACTCCATGGTGG
>CANQIH010000162.1 GCA_947624035.1 uncultured Oscillospiraceae bacterium
GCGCTTCACGGAAAGTTCTTTCACTTTTTATCCCCTCCCATCCACTGATAGCCCATGCCATATACTGTCTTGATGTAGGTGCCCCCACCGGCCTCGATCTTGCCCCGGACCCGGCTCACGGTGGTGGTCAGGGTGTGCTCGTCCACGAAATTGCCCTTGCTGTCCCAGAGCCGGTCCAGCAGCTGTCCCCGGGTCAGCACCTGGTCCGGGTGGGCACACAGCAGCTCCAAAAACCGGTACTCCAGGGCGGACAGGGAGAGGGGCGCGCCGTTCAGCGTCCCCCGCTGGCCGGCAAAGTCCAGACAGAGCCGCCCGTCGTCGTAGACGTTCCCGGCCGGGCCGCTGCGGTCCAGCATGGCGAACATGGCCTGGAGCTTCCGGCGCAGAGCGGCCACGGAGAAGGGCTTTGTGATATAGTCCACCGCCCCCAGCTCATAGCCCTGAAGCTGGTCGCTCTCCCGGTCGTTGGCGGTGAGGAACAGCACCACCGTGTCTGGCCAGTCGGACTTGATAAGTTTACATAATTCATATCCGCTGCCGTCCGGCAGGTTCACGTCCAGCAGCGCCAGGTCGAAGCCGCCGCGCGCCAGGTGCTTTTCCGCCGCCCGGGCGTTCAGTGCCGCCGTGACCTCATATCCGTCCGAGGCCAGGTTATAGGTCAGCGTCCGGTTGAGAAGGGCGTCGTCCTCCGCCAGCAGTATCCGTTTCATAGGCCGTCTCCTTTCAGGTCAAGCATACCGGACAAATGTCCGGGAATCGTTACAAATTTCATTTATTTTACTCTGTAAAGCAAAAAAGTTGAACACATGGGCCTGTCTGTCCATTGAAATTTCTGGAAGCCGGCGTATAATGACGATAGAAATGACTGACCGCATGGAGGGATGATCTTGAGACGATTTTACACCGGGGTCGTGCGCCACCGGCGGCTGATCCTGGTCCTTTTCATCCTGGCGGCGGCGGTGTGTCTGCTGCTGCAGCGGATGGTGGCCGTGAACTACGACGTGAACGACTACCTGCCCGCGGGGACGGCCTCTACCGTGTCCATCGACGTGATGGAGCGGGAGTTCGACGGCGCCATCCCCAACGCCCGGGTGATGATCCGGGACGTGACCGTGCCGGAGGCCCTGGAGTACAAGGCCAAGCTGGCCGCCATACCCGGCGTCACCGCCGTCACCTGGCTGGACGACGCCGCGGACGTGACCGTGCCCCTGTCCGCCATGGACCGGGACACCCTGGAGACCTACTATAAGGACGGCGCGGCCCTCTACACCGTCACCGTGGCGGAGGAGGGGTACATCGACGCCGTGGCCGCCATCCGGGAGGTGGCGGGGCCGGACGGGGCCGCCACCGGCAGCGGCATCTCCCAGGCGGACACCGCCTCGGGCACCATGAACGAGGTGCGGCTCATCGGCGCCTTCGGCGTGGCCTTCGCGCTGGTGGTGCTGGCATTGACCACCAGCAGCTGGCTGGAGCCTATTCTGGTGCTGCTGGGCCTGGGGGTGGCGGTGTTCATCAACGCCGGTACGAACCTCATCTTCGGGGAGATATCCTTCGTCACCAACGCCTCCGGCAGCATCCTGCAGATGGCGGTGAGCCTGGACTACTCCGTGTTCCTGCTCCACCGGTTCCAGGAGTGCCGCGGGGAGCTTTCTGACGACTGCGAGGCCATGGCGGAGGCCCTGTGCAAGTCCACATCCTCCATATTGTCCAGCGGCCTCACCACGGTCATCGGCTTTCTGGCCCTGGTGCTGATGCGCTTCCGCCTGGGCCCGGACATGGGTCTGGCGCTGGCCAAGGGCATCGCCATCAGCCTCATCACGGCGTTCTTCTTCGTGCCGTCGCTGCTGCTGTGCACCCTGCCCCTGGCGGATAAGCTGCGCCACAAAAAGCTCATCCCCGGCTTCGGGGGCTTTGCCCGGCTGGTGGGGAAGGTGACGCCGGTGCTGGCGGTGGTGTTCGTCATCGCCATCGTGCCCGCGTATCTCGCCTCCAACGCCAACGATTTCAACTACGGCTCCTCCCAGATGTTTGGCCCCGACTCCCGGTACGGCCGGGACACCGCCGCCATCGAGGAGATATTCGGCCGCAGCGACACCTACGTGCTGCTGGTGCCGGGCCGGGACACCGCCGTGCAGGCGGAGCTCTCCGCGGACCTCCATGAGCTGGACCGCGTGAAGAGCATCGTCTCCTACGTGGACATGGCCGGGGCGGAGGTGCCGCTTGAGTATCTGGACGATGACACCCTGTCCCTTCTCATGAGCGAGGATTATAGCCGCATGGTCCTGACCGTGGACGTGCCCGCTGAGGGGGCGGACACCTTCGCCCTGGTAGAGGCGGTCCGGGCCGCGGCGGAGCGATACTACCCCGGCGAATACTACCTTGCCGGCGGCGGCGTCAGCACATACGACCTGATGGACACGGTGACCTCGGACCTTGCGAAGGTGAATCTGGTGGCCATCGGGGCGGTGTTTTTGGTGCTGCTTCTCACCATGCGGTCGGCGTGGCTGCCGGTGCTGCTGGTGCTGGGCATCGAGACGGCCATATGGCTGAACCTGTCGGTGCCATACTTCATGGGCGTGCCCATCTTCTACATCACCTACCTCATCATCAGCTCCATCCAGCTGGGGGCCACGGTGGACTACGCCATCCTGCTGACGGACCGGTACCGGGAGAACCAGGCGGCCCTGCCGAGGCGGGAGGCCATGGAGGCCACGGTCTCCGGCACGGCGGTGTCCATCCTCACCTCCGGCAGCGTCCTCGCGGTGGTGGGCCTTCTGATGGGGTACCTGTCCTCCAACCAGCTTCTGGCCCAGCTGGGCCTGCTGCTGGGCCGGGGGGCGCTGTTCTCGCTGGCCATCGTGCTGTTTGTGCTGCCCGGGCTTCTGCGGGCCACGGATAAGCTGGTCATGGGCCGGCGGCCCAAATTTGAAAAGGAGGCGGCGAAATGAGAAAGCTGCATGTATATCTCGCGGCGGCCCTGGCCGCTGTCATGGTCCTGACGCCGGCCCAGGCCCTGGCCGCCGGCGACGTCCCCAAGGAGGAGGTGGTGTACGCCGCCCTGACGCCGGAGGGCGCCCTGGACACCGTGGACGTGGTGAACATCTTTGACCTGGCGGAGGCCGCCCAGATCACCGACCACGGCGACTATGCGTCCGTGCGCAGCATGACCACCACCGACCAGATCGACTACGACGGCGGCACCGCCGTCATCGACGCGGGCCCGGGCCGCCTGTACTACGAGGGCCGCATGACGGACCCGGCCCTGCCCTGGCTCGTCTCCCTGACCTACGAGCTGGGCGGGGAGGAGATAGCCCCGGCGGACCTGGCCGGGCAGAGCGGCGAGCTCGCCATCCACCTGACCGTGGAGAAGGACCCGGACTGCCCCGGCACCTTCTTTGAGGACTACGGCCTCCAGGCGGTCATCACCCTGGACACCGCCCGCTGCCGGAACATCGACGCCCCCGGCGCCACGGCGGCCAACGTGGGCGGCGACAAGCAGCTGACCTACACCATCCTGCCCGGCGCGGGCGCGGACATCACCGTCACCGCCGACGTGACGGGGTTTGAGATGGACGGCGTGGCGCTCAATGGCGTCCTCATGGCCATGGACCTGTCCCTGGACACCGAGGGCATGACGGAGGAGCTGACGCCCCTGACCGGCGCTGTCGCCGAGCTGGATACCGGCGCGTCGGACCTTGCCTCCGGCGCAGCGGATCTGGCCTCCGGCGCGGCGGAGCTGCAGACCGGTCTGGCCGGGCTGAACGGCCAGACCGCCGCCCTGACGGAGGGCTCCGCGGCATTGCTGACGGGCCTGCAGCAGCTGCAGGCGGGCCTCGCCGGCGTCACCTTCACCCAGGAGGACGCGGACGCGCTGACCGCCAGCGCCGCCTCGCTCCAGACCGCCGCTGCCAGCCTTGCGGAGGGCCTGGGCACCGTGGGCGCCATGGCCGAGAGCCTGACCGCCCTTCAGACGGGCTATACCACCGCCGCCGGTGGCCTGCGCACAGCCATCGACGCCATGAACGCCGCCGGGCTGCCCTCCACGGAGCCCCTGGAGACGGTGTGGCAGGGCCTGGACGCCTGCAACGGCCAGTTCGCGCAGGCCCTGGCGGGTCTCACCGGCATGGGCGACACCGCCGCCCAGCTCCAGACCGGCATGACAGAGCTGGCCGCGTCCCTGGGGACCCTGGCGACGGAGCTGCCCGGCATGGTGGGGGCGCTGCCCCAGCTCACCGGGTCCGTGGACGCCCTGGTGGAGGCCGGTACTACCCTGGACGCCGGTATCCAGGCCTATGCCGCCGGCGTCACGGCTGTGGCGGAGGGCTTCGGCCTGCCGGAGGACCCCGAGGCCCCGGAGAGCGGGGAAGAGAAGACCACTCTCATGGACGGCGTCACCCAGCTGAATGACGGCGCCGCGGCCCTCAGCGAGGGCGCGACCGCCCTGGCGGAGGGCACGGAGGGCCTGGAGGACACGGTAAAGGAGAAGATCGACGGGATGCTGGCCGCCGTCAGCGGCGATGTGGACGTGACGTCCTTCGTCTCGCCGGAGAATGAGAACGTCACAGCGGTGCAGTTCGTCATCACGGCCCCGGCCATCCGTGTCCCGGCCCCGGAGGAACCGGAGCCCACCCCCGCCCCCGAGCGCACCTTCTGGCAGAAGCTGACGGACCTGTTCTGAGGGGGCGGGATGACCGACGCACCCAAAGCCTCCCCTGTGCACGGCCCAGGCTGCCCTCTCTTGCCCCTTGCGGGGCAATTCACCTTGAGGGGAGGTGGCCCGGCGTCAAATGGGGCCCCCACGCGGCACGCCTGCCGCGTGGGGAGAGGAGGCGCCACGTTGTATTTGAGCTTTGGGGCTTGCCCCGAAGGGAGACCTACAACGTGTGCGCCGACGAGACTG
>CANQIH010000163.1 GCA_947624035.1 uncultured Oscillospiraceae bacterium
CCACCGCCAACATCGACACCGAGACGGAGATACTTATCCAGGAGTCCCTGGAGAAGATGCGCTCCATCGGCACCATGCTCATCGTGGCCCACCGTCTCTCCACCATCCAGCACGCGGACAACATCATCCTCCTCAGCCACGGCCAGATACAGGAGCAGGGCACCCACCAGCAGCTTCTGCACCAGCACGGCCGGTACTACCAGCTCTACACCCTCCAGTACGAGGCCCAGGAACAGTCGGCGGGATAATTGCCAGGCTTGAGCCTCCCTCTGATGAGGGAGGTGGCGCGGCGAAGCCGCGACGGAGGGAGAGATATTAAAGGTCTCTCCCTCAGTCAGCTTCGCTGACAGCCCCCTCGTCAGAGGGGGCCGATGGACTGGCAGGCACTTGGACAATACCGTGCCCTCCCTTCGGGGAGGGCGTTTTCGTTTGCCCTGTCCGCTCGTCCTGCCCGCCGCTGGCGGCGCAAAACCTCCTTTGTGCGTCAAATCCAACATTTCCGGGGAGAAGTGTGGTATAAAGTGACAAGAGGTTACATAAGTGGCCTCAAAGGTTACAAAGTAAACAAAAAGGAGGTATTCTATGAAGTACAAAAAATGGCTCAGCTTATGCCTGGCCGTGATGATGGCCGTGGGCATGGCCGTTCCGGCCCTGGCCAGTGAAGAGCCGCCCGCGCCGGCCCCGGTACCGGAGCAGGATATCGTGGAGTGTGGCGGCCCGGCGGAGGAGCCCACGGCCCCGCCGCCCGCCATGGCCGTGGAGAACGACGTCCCCGAGGAGGAGACGGCCCCTGTCGAGGAGGTCCCGGTCGAGGAGGCCGCTCCTGTTGAGGAGGCGTCACCCGTCGAGGAGGAAGCTCCCGCCGAGGAAGCGCCGGTCCCCGAGGAGACCGGCGGCGCGCCGGAAACCGTGTCCGCGGAGCCGGAGGACGCGCCGGAGGCGGCGTCCTTTGCCCTGCCCACCGGCGGCGTGTCCGTCACCATAAGCGGCCCCATGAGCGCCATCGACGAGCTGAGCTTTTTCGCCCCCGGCGGCGGGAAGTACGATAACCTCTACAACATCCTCAGCGGCGGTGTCTTCTGCTGGTACGACCCGGACCATGACGGCCTGGGCGAGCGGGTCAACGTCACCACGGACCGGCCCAGCCAGTTCTGCGTGTACCCCGGCACCGAGATGGTCGTGCTCATGGACCCCAACTATGACGTGACCATCAGCAGCGGCAGCGTGGAGAGGAACATCTTCTACCTGGACCACAGCTGCGCGGACAACGGCATCGACCAGCGGCTGGTGAACCTGACGGCCCCCGCCTCCGGGTCCATGACCATCACGGTGAGCCCCATCACCAAGCCCCTGCCCCGGAAGATCCCCTTCACGTCCTACGGCGGCGGCTCGAGCGGCGGGTTCGAGTGCGCGGTGGTCCACGACGAGAAGGAGTTCGGCTTCTGGTGCCTCTATGAGGAGGACATGACTGGCTTCGGCTACGGCGACGTGTACACCGGCACCACCATCTGCTTCGAGCTGAAGCCTGGTTACACCATCGAGGTATTGAAGGGCGGCAAGGTGACCCGTGTGGGCGGCTTTTTCTATCCCACCACGGACGCCAACGCCGTGGGCGTGGACATCCGGGTGGACGACGACGCCACGGAGTTCTGCTACGCCATCGTGAAGCAGGGCGAGCACTTTACAGTCCCCGAGCGGGAGACATCCGGCGGGTTCATCGATGTGGCGGCGGACAGCTGGTATGCCGCCACCGTGGCCGAGGCCGTGGAGAAGGGCGTGGTCGTGCCGGACAGCACAGGCCGGTTCTCCCCCAACAGCTCCGGCACCCGGGGCCAGACCGTCACCATGCTCTACCGGGCCATGGGCTGCCCCGCCGCCGGCTCCGGCGCTTTCAGCGACACCACAGGCGAGGTGGCCAGCGCGGCCTCCTGGGCGGCCTCCGCCGGCATCACCAAGGGCGTGACGAGCTCCGCCTTCGCCCCGGACAAGTCCATCACCCGGGAACAGCTGGTGACTATGCTATACCGCATGGCGGGCAGCCCCGCTGCCGACAGCGCCGCCCTCGCGTCCTACTCCGACGGCAGCGCCGTCCATGACTACGCGGCCTCCGCCGTGGCCTGGGCCCTGCAGAACGGCGTCCTCACCGGCTACGGCGACGGCTCCATCCGCCCCAACTGGGCGGCCACACGGGCCGAGATATGTGCCCTGGTGATGCGCTTCGCCGGGTGATGCACACCGCCACAGATGACCATTCAGCTTCTGAGGCAGAGACATGAATAATGGGGGAGGTGATGCCAGAGAATAAGCGCGGCACAGACATACAACAATAATATCCCACAAAATGACCGGCCCGTCCGGCGCGAGAGCGCCGGGCGGGTTTTTCACGTCCGCCGTCCGGCGGGCATACAATGGCGGATGGAGGGATCTCATATGAAAATATACGTTTACGCCATCGCACGGGACGAGGAGAAGTTCGTCCGCCGGTGGATGGCGTCCATGGCCGAGGCGGACGGGGTTTACGTACTGGACACAGGCAGCCGGGACGGCACGGCGGAGGCCATGACGGCCCTGGGGGCCCATGTGACGGTGAAGCCCGTGGAGCCCTGGCGGTTCGACACGGCCCGTAACATCTCCATGGGGCTGGTGCCGGAGGACGGGGACATCCTGGTGTGCACAGACCTGGACGAGGTGCTGCTGCCGGGGTGGCGGGCCGCCCTGGAAGCGGCCTGGGCGCCGGGGTGCACCACGGCCCGGTACGAGTACGTCTGGTCCTTTCGGCCCGGCGGGGGCGACGGGGTGAAGTTCTGGTATGAGAAGGCCCATCGCCCCGGGGTCTGCCGGTGGGTCCGGCCGGTCCACGAGGTGCTGGAGTACGACGTGCCCAAGGTGTACTGCACCGTGCCGGGGATGCGGCTGGAGCACCACCCGGACCCGGCCAAGAGCCGGGGGGCCTACCTGGGACTGCTGGAGCTGAGCGTGGCCGAGGCCCCGGAGGACGAGCGCAGCCGCTGCTACCTGGGCCGGGAGTACATGTTCCGGGGCATGTTTGACAAGGCCGTGGACACCCTGACGGCCTATCTCGCCATGCCCACGGCCACCTGGGGCCCGGAGCGGGCGGCGGCCATGGGGTACATCGCCCGGTGCCTCCGGGCTATGGGGGACGGCCAGGGGGCGGAGCTGTGGCTGCTGCGGGCGGCCTTTGAGGCCCCGGAGCAGCGTGAGCCCCTGGTGGAGCTGGCCGGGCTCATGTACGAGCAGGAGCGGTGGGCCGAGTGCGAGCGGTACTGCCGCCGGGCCCTGGACATCACCAGCCGGGACCTGAGCTATACCACCTCGCCGGAGGCCTGGGGGGAGAGGCCCTGGGACCTTCTGAGCCTGGCCTGCTGGCATCAGGGCCGGTGGGACCAGGCCGCCGCCTGCGCCCGCCGGGCCCTGGAGCTGGCGCCCGGCGACAGGCGCATACGGGAAAATCTGGAATTTATGACTGCCATGTCCTTGACAGATGGATAATATAATGGTAATATTGTACAAGAATTGGAATTTCAGCGGAAGATATATGGTTCAATAGGCATCTTGAAAACCGTTCGGGCATCGTTTATATTATAAAAAATCATATGGCCAAAGACTAGAAAATCTGATAACGCCAGTTGAAGCTCGCAGGACCGCCTGGGCGGGACCGTGAGTGGATGGGATTCTGGAGAAGCCCGCAAACGCGGGGGCCGAAGGGGCAAAGCGGATCCGCCGTTCAAACTCTCAGGCAAAAGGACAGAAGACAGCGCTCTCACCCCGTCGGGTGGCTGCATACGTCCGTTTTGTTTGAGCGTACCGTGCGGTAGGCTCATTTTTGTTTCCCGAGGCGTATCCGCAGCAAATATATTTTTACGAGGGAGAGATGAAAATGGTAGAAATGATCGAAAAGGTCAACGGAGCGATCAACAGTTTCGTCTGGGGACCGATCATGCTCGCTCTGCTGGTGGGCACCGGTGTTTTCCTGACCTGCCGTACCGGATGGATCCAGGTCCGCAAGTTCGGCTTCATCATGAAGAACACCATCGGCTCCGTCTTCAAGAAGACGGACAAGAAAAAGGACGCCAACAACCTGACCCCCTTCCAGGCCATGACCACCGCTCTGGCCGGTACGGTGGGTACCGGCAACATCGCCGGCGTCACCGGCGCTGTGTTCGTAGGCGGCCCCGGCGCGGCCTTCTGGATGTGGGTGTCCGCATTCTTCGGCATGTGCACCAAGTACTCCGAGATCGCCCTGGCCATGAAGTACAGGGAGAAGGACGAGAACGGCGTCTACTCCGGCGGCCCCATGTACTACATCAAAAACGGCCTGGGCAAGAACTGGAAGTGGCTGGCTGTTATCTTCGCCATCCTGGGCGGCCTGGCCTCCTTCGGCATCGGCAACATCGCCCAGTCCAGTGAGATCGCCGGCGCTATGAGCGGCCTGTTCGGCGTAAAGCCCATGATCACCGGCATCGTCCTGGCGGTCATCGTGGCCATCGTCATCCTGGGCGGCGTCAAGCGCATCGGCACCGTCACCTCCTACCTGGTGCCCTTTATGTCCGTCTTCTACATCCTGGCGGGCATCGTGGTCATCATCATGCGCCTGCCCCAGCTGCCCGCCGCTTTCGCCACCATCTTCAAGAGCGCGTTCAGCTTTGAGGCTGTGGGCGGCGGCGTATTTGGCTACGCCATCATGCTGGCGGTCCGGCAGGGCTTCGCCCGCGGCGTGTTCTCCAACGAGGCCGGCCTCGGCTCCGCTCCTATCGCCCACGCCGCTTCCTCCACCGAGGAGCCCTGCGAGCAGGCCATCTGGGGCGTGTTCGAGGTGTTCGTGGACACCATCATCATCTGCAC
>CANQIH010000164.1 GCA_947624035.1 uncultured Oscillospiraceae bacterium
CCTCGTCAGGGGGGGCCGCGGGCTGGGCAGGGGCACGAGGGGAGGCGAGGGGGTGGGCAGGGGACCGGGGCACGAGGGGAGGCGAGGGGGTGGGCAGGGGACCGGGGCACGGGGGAGGCAAGGGGGTGGGCGGGGGACCGGGGCACGAGGGGAGCAAGTGGGGCGAGGAGGTTGGATGACTGCCGGGCCCCTCTCGGCTCCCCCTCGGGGGAGCTGGCGAGGAGCCCGGAGGGCGACGAGACTGAAGGGGGAAACCGGGATATACATGGACCTACGTTTCACCCTTCCGGCCCTTCGGGCCACCTCCCCTCAAGGGGAGGCGAGGGCGTGGGCAGGGGACCGGGGTGCTGGAAAGCCATACGGATGTATGCTATACTTTATAACCGGCAAGGAGGTGCTATTCAAATGAGCAATGACGAAAGTACCATCCAAAAAAGAGCAAAAGCACTCCGAAAGAACATGACCGTCCATGAACGCAAATTATGGTATACATTCCTCAGCCAGTATCCAGTAAAGTTCACACGTCAATACATCGTAGGGAAATACATATTGGATTTCTACTGTTACTCGCGCAAGCTGGCAATAGAAGCAGACGGTTCACAGCACTTCGCCCCTGAAGGTCTGGCATATGACCAAGAAAGGTCAGCTTTTTTAAAACGACGCGGCATTACGGTCCTCCGATTCTCTAATTATGACATCGACCATTCATTTTCAAGCGTGTGTGAGGCTATCGACATTGCTGTGAAGGAGCGGCAGTAACGCTGCGCTGGCTTTCACCTTTCCCCCTTCAGTCAGCGGGCAGGGGACCAACGTTTCACCCTTCCGGCCCTTCGGGCCACCTCCCCTCAAGGGGCGGCGAGGGGGCACGAAAGGCGGACCCGGGTGGGTCCGCCTTTCGTATACTTAAATGTTATGCACCTTACCGTATCCCGATGACCCAGCCGTCGGCGTCCAGGAGGTACTGCGCGCCGCCGGGGCCGGTGACCCAGCCGTTTTTCAGCATGTGGCCGTCATTGACGGAGAAGTAGCGGCTGCCGCCCGCGGTGGTCACAATGCCGGTGAGCATGTGGCCGTCGTAGAGGTCAAAGTAGCGCAGTTTGCCGTTTCCGGTGTTCACAAGGCCGGTAAGCATCTCGCCGGTCTTAGCGGAGAAGTAGCGGAGGGTGCCCGCGGCGTCCGTGGAGATCAGGCCCGAGAGCCGGATGCCCTTCTGCTTGGCGGAGAAGTAGTAGGTCTTGCCGTTGTACCGCTGCACGCCGGTGAGCATGTGGCCGTCATCTGCAAAAAGGCGGATGCCGCTGCCGGTGTTCACAAGGCCGGTCATCATGGCGCCGGTCGACTTGGAGAAGTAGTAGTACTGGCCGCCGATGAGCCAGAAGCCCACGGCCCGATTGCCGTTTTTATAATAGTACCGATTGCCGTTCTCCGTGGACCAGCCGTTGGCGATCAGACCAGTGCTGCCATTGTAGTCGGTGGCGCTGATGGGGAACTTATTGCGGAAGGCAGTCGTGCGGTAGCCGTCGTGGGGGTCGCTGCTGGGCACGTGCTGGTCCTCAAAGGTGTTGGCGCCCTTGAGGAAGAACCGCCAGCTGGAGGCCGAGACACCCTCGTCCCAGGTGGAGTCCAGATAATAGTACTTGCTGCCGACCTTCGCGATGTTCCAGGCGTGGGACTCGCTGCTGTAGCCCTGGACGCCCACGCCGGTGATCACACGGGCGCTGACGCCGGCCTCAAGAGCCATGCGGTAGAACAGGACGGCGTAGCCCTGGCAGACCGCGGTGCCGTTGACAAGGGCCGCGTAGGCGGTGTACTGGAGGTAGTAGTACGGATCCCACAGATGGGCGTGGTCATAGCGCACGTTGGCGGTGATCCAGTTGTAGATGGCGCGGACCTTGCCGTAATCGGTGAGGTTTTTCAGGTCCAGGGAGTTCAGCACCGAGGCGACGCGGGTGTCCATGGTCCGCTCCTGGGCCGCGGTGGTGTACCACTCAAAGGTGAAGGTCACCTGGCGGGAGCCGTATCTGGCCCGGTAGCCGGCCACCTGCCAGTGGAGGTAGTCGCCCTCGGTGGAGACGCCGGTGTGCTCCAGAGCGCCCCAGAAGACATCCTGCAGAGCGGACGTATCCATGTAGAAGCCGGTGTTGATGGTGACAGTGGAGGTGCGCTTTTTCATCTCCGCGCGCAGCTTCGTGATGGCAGCGCTCTTGGTGCTGGCGGAGACGGTGGACGCGACCGCGGGGGAATCCGCGGGGACGGCCGCGGGCAGGTCATCCTCCGAGATAAAGCTGGCATACAGCGGGTTGACCCATGTGACCTCATGCTCGACGCCGTCGTCCGCGTAGGCGGGGACAAGCACCGCCAGCAGCATCAGCAGCGCCAACAGCAGAGAGGTAAAGCGTTTCATGGCACGGCCTCCTCAAGAAAGAATACATATTTGTTATATTATAATCGCACATCCGCCGGTATGCAAGAGAAAAAAGATTTGACAGGGAGCGGAGGGAGAGCGTATTGTGGGGATATGTACGGGAAAGGCCCCCTCTGACGAGGGGGCTGTCAACCAATGGGGTCCCCACGCGGCACGCCTGCCGCGTGGGGAGAGGAGGCGCCACGTTGTATTTGAGCTTTGGGGCTTGCCCCGAAGCGAGACCTACAACGTGTGCGCCGACGAGACTGGGGGAGAGAACTTTAATATCTCTCCCTCCGTCTTGGCCAAAAGGCCAAGACACCTCCCTCGTCAGAGGGAGGCATTGGTGCGGCAGTTATCCAGGCCCCCGAGGGGGAGGCATTGGTGCGGCAGCAACCACATGACCACTATATCATTATAAAGGTATACGACTATGAGAATGCGGAACAAGAAAAACCTCATACCCCGGATGGAGCGGTGCGCCGCCGTGCAGGTGTTCGAGCCCGCCGCCATGCGGGGCCAGTGGGCCTCCCTCCTGCCCGGCTGCACCGAGGTGCGGGCCGAGATGGGCTGCGGCAAGGGCCAGTTCACCGCCGGGGTGGCCCAGGCGTCCCCCTCCGCGCTGCTCGTGGCGCTGGAGAAGGTGCCGAACGCCATGGTCACCGCCATGGAGCGGGTGTGCCGGGAGGAGATACCGAACGTGCGGTTCATCGACACCGACGCGGCGAACCTGGCCGACATCTTCGCGCCGGGGGAGCTGGCCGTGATCTACATCAACTTCCCGGACCCCTGGCCCCGGAAGAAGGAGGCCAAGCACCGGCTCACCGCGCCGAAGTTTTTGGAGCTGTATAAGACCGCCCTCCGGGACGGCGGGCGCATCGAGTACAAGACCGACCAGCCGTGGCTGTTCGACTGGACGCTGGAGCAGCTGGAGGCGGCGGGCTTCGCCGTGGGCGAGGTCACCCGGGACCTGCACGCGGGCGGCGTACAGGGCATCATGACCAACTACGAGGCCAAGTTCCACGAGCAGGGCATCCCCATCCACCGGTGCGTGGCGGTCAAACGATGAAAAAGCACCTGGCCGCCCCCGACCTGCTGCGGGTGGGCGGCATCCTGACGGTGGCGTGGTACCACTTCTGGCAGCAGAGCTGGCTGGACCCGGGGTTCCATGTGGGGCCGGTGCACGTGGACGTGCAGCAGGCCATCCGGCACGGGTACATGGCCGTGGACCTGATCGTGCTGCTGAGCGGGTTTTTGCTGGCGCTGGGGGCCGCCCGGGGGGCCATGGAGGGCCTGCCCCGGGAGCGAGCGCGCACGTTCTGGAAACGGCGGTATTGGCGGATCATGCCGTCGTACCTGCTGGCGGTGGTGAGCGTGGTGCTGCTGTACGGCGTGCCCAGCGGGGCATACTGGACCCGGCGCGCCATGTGGAAGGACCTTCTGACCCACCTGACCCTGACCCACACCTTCTCCTTTGACACATACGTGGGCACGACGGCGCCGGTGGTGCTGTGGACCGTGGCCATAGAGGCGCAGTTTTACCTGCTGTGGCCCGCCATCGAGGGGGCCTACCGGCGGCAGCCCGGCACGGTGTGCTGGGTGATGGCCAGCTTCGCGTGGGTGTTTCGGACCTGGTGCGGCAAGGCCTTCCCGGACACCACCATGTACGTCAACCAGCTGCCGGCCATGCTGGACCTATACGCCTGCGGGCTGGCCGCCGCGTGGGTATACGCCCGGCTGGAGCATGACGGCAGGCCGTCCCAGGCCGTGCGGCGGTGGGTGGCGCCGGTGGGGATGCTGGCCTGCGCCGCCGGGGTGGCGTGGGTGCTGTACAGGCAGCCCGTGGCGGACCGGGAGATCCTGCGGCAGGGACAGATGACCTGGCGGCCGGCCCTGGGCCTGCTGGGCGGCGGGTTCCTGCTATGCGGGTGCCTGGCCACCGAGGGGCAGGAGAAGGTGCTGGGCAATCCCGCGGTGCGGTTTCTGGCGGCGGTGTCGTACAATTTCTACATATGGCACCAGTTTTTGGCCGTGCGGCTGAAGGCGTGGCACATCCCGGCGTACATGTCGCCCATGCCCAACCAGGCGTATGAGCAGCCCTGGCAGACGCGGTACACGTGGGCGTGCTTCCTGGCGGCGCTGCTGCTGGCCGCGGCACTGACGTATCTGTGGGAAAAGCCGCTGTATAAATTAGGGAATAAACTTGGAAAATATGAAAATATCCGGTGATATCCAAGGATATCACCGGATATACAATTATATGCAGATGTGGACCGGCCTCTGCCTCCCTCTGACGAGGGAGGTGGCGCGGCAAAGCCGCGACGGAGGGAGAGATACACCAAGCCTGGATAGTATCTGTCTCTCCCTCAGTCTCGTCGGCGCACACGTTGTAGGTCTCCCTTCGGGGCAAGCCCCAAAGCTCAAATACAACGTGGCGCCTCCTC